>JAIOPY010000074.1 GCA_021413625.1 Candidatus Nomurabacteria bacterium
GATACTGCTCATGGACATTCTAAAGGCGTTTTGGATGCAGTGGCAAAAATACGCAAAGCTTATCCAAAGCTTGAAATAGTTGCTGGTAATATTGCTACAGGTGAAGCAGCTCTCGCTTTACATAAAGCTGGCGCCAACGCAGTAAAAGTTGGTATTGGTCCTGGTTCAATTTGCACCACCCGCATAGTCTCTGGTGTGGGTGTTCCGCAACTTTCAGCTATAGCTTCAGTCTATGAAGTATGTAAAAAAATAAATATGCCTGTCATTGCTGATGGAGGTATTAAGCACAGCGGTGATGTGGTTAAGGCATTAGTATTCGGCGCAGATGTTGTTATGGGTGGCAGTATTTTTGCTGGTACCGATGAATCTCCAGGTGATACTATTGTAATGAATGACCAAAAATTTAAAAAATACCGTGGGATGGGTTCATTAGGCGCTATGCAAAGAGGCTCTAAAGACAGATATTTTCAAGATGACCAATATGACCCAATAAAATTAGTGCCTGAAGGCGTTTCCGGACATGTGCCATATAAAGGTGCTTTGTCAGAAGTTATTCATCAATTTATTGGCGGGCTTCGCGCAGGAATGGGTTATTTAGGAGCAAAAGACGTGGTAGAGTTGCGTAATGCCTCCTTTTACACCATGTCTTCTGCCGGATTAAATGAAAGCCATGTTCATGATATTTTTATGGTAACACCTACGCCAAATTACACTAAAAAATAAAATGCAAAAAATAACTCCAATTATCGGCTTACAATGGGGAGATGAAGGTAAAGGTAAAGGAGTTGCCCGTATCGCATCACATCTAAATAAAAAAGATTTAATAGTTAGATTCCAAGGAGGTAATAATGCAGGTCATACTATTTGGCATAAAGAAAAAGGTAAACAAAGGTGCTACGTGTTTCATCTTATTCCTTCAGGAGTTTTTGGTGTAGCTCAAATACATTTAGGAGCAGGTATGGTTATTAACCCTGGAGCATTAAAAGTGGAAGCGTCCACTATTCCAAAAAATATTCCTTTCCTGAAAAGAATATCAGTTTCTCCGCATGCAGTGCTTACAATTCCTACTCACTTAATGCTTGATTCTATTTCCGAACAAAAGAAAGGAAAAAATAAAATTGGCTCTACAGGTAAAGGCATCTCTCCATCTTACACCGACCTTACTTTACGAAGAGCTCTTAGAGTGGGAGATGTTTTTTACCCTGATTTTAAAGAAAAATATAAAAATTTATCTGCCGAACATAAAAAAACATTACAAAATGTTTTTGGCTACAAAATTTCAGCTCAGGAATTAAAAGAAAAAGAAAAAATATTTTTTGAAGGTATAAATTTTTTAAAGACTCTTAGAATTATAGATTCAGCGGAGATAGTTACTGCAGCTATTAAAGGTAACCACAAAGTTATCGCCGAAGGCGCCCAAGGAGCTCTTTTAGATATTCGTTTTGGACATTATCCGTTTGTTACTTCCTCCCATACCATAGCAGCTGGAGTAGCCACTGGCTTAGGTATTCCACCAAGCTTTGTGGGCTCTTCTATCGGCATAATGAAAGCTTATGTTACTAAAGTAGGTGAAGGGCCTTTTCCTACAGAACTCGGAGGCAAAAAATCAGCTGTTTGGTGTAGAGATAAAAAAGTTGTGGACGAAAAGAATAAATTTCCTAACCCAAACCCAAACAGTAAAGATGAATGGGAGCAAGGGGTGGCGCTACGACGTTTTGGTCATGAAATCGGCGCTACCACAGGACGCCTACGTAGAACGGGCTGGTTAGATTTGCCACTTTTAAGATATGCAATGGAGATGAATAACTCCAGAGAATTAGTGTTAACTAAACTAGACGTTTTAAATGGTTTTAAAAAAATAAAAGTTTGCACTTCTTACATTATTAATGGTAAAAAAACTAATAAGATTCCTTTTGATTTATCCCGAGTAGATGTTAAGCCAGTCTATAAAACTTTCCCTGTCTGGAGTGGAGAATTATCTGATTATGGTAAAAAACTTCCAAGAGAAGCTTTCACTTATGTTAAATTTTTAGAAAAAGAGCTTAATGCAAAAATTATCTATGTAGGCACTGGTCCTGAAGAAGACCATGTTATAGAAAGATATTGGAATTAAATCTTCATGTTTGTCTTTAATTATCACATAATATAGTATATTTAAATGATTTCAAGGATATATATTACAGGTAAAGTGCAAGATAGTAGGGAAGAAATATATCTAAAATCTTGGCGCCAATCTGGTTTCCTTGTCTCGGGTGTTAAAATAGTTGACTCCTATCTTCTAGAACACAGTCTTTCAACTTCAGAACTTACTACAATTGCAGGAGCTCTGACTAATCCTACTTTAGAAAACTTTTCCATAAATAAGATACCGCAAACACCTTTCAAATATTTAATAGAAATCGGCTTTAAGCCAGGCGTAACTGATAATGTGGGCCACACTGCAAAAGAAACCATAACGGACTTATTGCATCTAAAACAAAACACTAAATTAGTGGTTTATACCTCTAAAGTTTTTTTAATTTCGGGAAAAATAAAAATAGAAGATGTAAAGCATATTGCTGCATCGCTTCACAACCCACTGATTGAAACTTCCTTTGTGGAAGATGAAAAGAAAGTAAAAAATAATTTACCTTTAAAGATTCCCCAAGTAATTTTAAAAAAGCTTAAACCTGTAATTCCAGTTTCTCTTAATGTAGATGATGAGGAGCTCATAAATATCGGCAAAGAGGGCATAATAGACGAAACTGGGGTAAGAAGAGGTCCCCTGGCTCTTGATCTCCTTTCAATGCAGGCAATTCAAAGTTATTTTAAAAAATTAAACAGGGCGCCGAATGATATTGAGCTGGAATCTTTAGCTCAAACTTGGTCAGAGCACTGCAAGCATACTATTTTTGCAAACCCTATAGATGATATCAAAGATGGTTTATATAAAACTTACATTAAAGGTGCAACAAATTTAATCAGAAAACAAAAAGGTAAAAATGATTTTTGTGTATCAGTTTTTAGTGATAATGCGGGTGGTATAGTTTTTGATAAAGATTATTTAATCACTCACAAAGTTGAAACTCACAACAGCCCTTCGGCATTAGACCCATTTGGTGGAGCAATCACAGGTATAGGTGGAGTAAATAGAGATGCTATTGGGTTTGGGTTAGGAGCCAAACCAGTCGTAAATACGTATGGTTTCTGTTTTGGTTACCCAGATGATAAAAGAAAGTTTTTTAGAGATAAAAACCTTACTCAAGAAATGTTGTCTTCACGAAGAATTATAGATGGTGTAGTAAAAGGCATAAATGTGGGAGGTAATTGTTCTGGAATCCCAACCATTTCTGGTTTCTTAAAGTTTGATGATAGATTTAGAGGTAAACCTTTAGTTTTTGCCGGAACAGTAGGTTTAATTCCAATAAAAATAAAAAACCGCCTATCCCATGAGAAAAAAGCACTATCTGGAGATTATGTAGTTATGGTGGGTGGCAGAGTTGGGCTAGATGGAATTCATGGCGCCACTTTTTCTTCAGTTAAAATAGATTCTAGTTCACCTGCTACTGCGGTTCAAATCGGAGACCCGATTACTCAAAAAAAATTAAGTGACGCTATAGTCAAAGAAGCTAGAGATTTAGGTTTATATAATAGTATAACTGATAATGGCGCTGGGGGGCTTTCTTCGTCGGTTGCAGAAATGGCAAAAGAGTGTGGTGGAGTCAAAGTGTATTTAGATAAAGTTCCACTAAAATACCCTGGACTTAGGCCATGGGAAATCTGGATTTCGGAGTCTCAAGAGCGCATGACTCTATCTGTGCCGAAGAAAAATTGGAAAAAGTTTAAAACAATTATGGAGTCTCGTGGAGTAGAAGCTACAGCTATCGGAGAATTTACAGATTCTGGTAAATGTGTGGTTGCCTATAAAGGTAAAAAAATAATGGATATGGAGCTTGAATTTTTACACAATGGTTTACCTAAAAGACATTTGATTACTGAAGCAATTGTTCGTTCTTATGAAAATCCTAAAACTCCTAAAAATTTTACAAAGACATTTGAGGAATTACTTTCTAGAAATAATGTTGCGGGCTCTCTATTTGTTTCCGAACAGTATGACCATGAAGTTCAAGCATCTTCTGTTTTAAAACCATTATCTGGAGCTGGTAGAATCAACACTGAAGCTCAAGTTTTCAAACCAGTTTTAACCTCAAATAAAGGAGTCGTACTCGCAACAGGCATTTGTCCATCATATTCCGATATAAATACTTACCATATGGCAGCTTGCGCATTAGACACTGCAATAAGAAACGCGGTGACAGCTGGAGCTAAGCTCTCCCACCTAGCTATATTAGACAACTTTTGTTGGTGTTCTTCTTATGACAAAACTCGTTTAGCAGAGTTATTAGCATCACTTAGAGCATGTTACGACTACGCAGTGGGTTATGGCACTCCGTTTATTTCTGGTAAAGATAGTATGTTCAATGATTTCTCAGGCTACGATGAGCGTGGTAATGCTGTTAAAATTTCTATTCCACCCACACTTTTAATTTCTGCCATAGGCGTGATGCCAGACTTAAATAAAACAGTTTCACCCGAATTTAAAAAATCAGGGGATATAATTTACTTATTAGGAGATACAAATGATGAGTTAGGAGGAAGTGAATACTATAGGCTACTGGCAGAAAAAGAAGGCACGAATAATATTGGCAACAATGTTCCGAAAATTAATTTAGAAAAAAACCTTAAAACTTATAAAAAAGTAGAGCAACTCATAGAAAAAGAATTATTAAATTCTTCCATTTCAGTAACATTAGGGGGTTTAGGTATAGCTCTCGTAAAAGCTTCCGTGGGTGGGATGCTCGGTTGTAATATCTCACTAAAAAATATTTCTGGAAATGCAGAAACAGCAGAGGCTAAACTTTTTTCCGAAAGCCAAGGCAGGATTTTAGTTTCAGTCAGCCCTCGTAACACAGGAGCTTTTGAAAAATTACTAGGAGATGTTGCCTTTTCAAGGCTCGGCAAGGTTAGTTCTGATAAAAAATTTATTATCACCGACAAAGAAAAATTAATTAACACCGATGTTAAAGCTTTATATAAAATTTACCATAGTTTCTCTAATAAAATGAAATGAAAAATGTTAAATTAAAAATTAAAAAGCCAAAAGTTATTGTCCTTGCTGGATACGGCTTAAACTGCGAAGAAGAAACCAAATTTGCTTTTGACTCTGCAGGAGGGGATGCAGACATAGTTCATATCAATGACCTTATCTCAAATCCTAAAATGTTATCCAAATATCAAATTTTGGCTTTTCCGGGAGGTTTTTCTTACGGAGATGACACTGGTAGCGGTAAAGCGTATGCTAATAAATTTAAAAACCATCTGGCGAAAGAATTAAGGGAGTTCTTATCTGGTGATACTTTAGCCATAGGTATTTGTAATGGTTTCCAAATATTAACTAATCTTGGTATTTTGCCAGGAGCTCTAACTTACAATAGTGGCGGAAAATATCTAGACCGTTGGGTGGACTTAGAAGTAAAAGCTAAAAGCCCATGGTTAACTGGTATTAAAAAAATATCTTTTCCAATAGCTCATGGTGAGGGCAGATACATAGCGAACTCAAAAGAATACAAAGACTTAAAGAGTAATAATCAAATAGCTTTTTCCTATATAAAAGGGGAAGTTTGTGGTTTCCAAGGCTTAGAAGCAAACCCAAATGGCTCGGATTATGACATTGCAGGGGTAATGGCATATAATGGACGAGTATTAGGTCTTATGCCACATCCAGAGCGGGCGATGTTTTCTCATCAGAACCCAATGTGGTATAAAGATAAAAAAGTTAAACCAGAAGGCGCTGGGCTTCAAATATTTAAAAACGCAGTTAAATACTTTAGAAAATAATGAACGAATTAAAAGAAAAATGCGGAATCGTAGGTATATACGGTGAGAAATTACCGATTTCAAGACTAGCTTTTTTTTCCTTGTTTTCTTTACAACACAGAGGTCAAGAAGCTTCTGGTATAACTACTAGCGATGGTAAAAAGTTTTATTCTC
>JAIOPY010000075.1 GCA_021413625.1 Candidatus Nomurabacteria bacterium
GCTTTGTAGCCATCTTCTTTACTTCTCCCGTTTTGAAAAATCGGGCAAAAACTATTTTATAATACGTAGAAAATCAAACAAACCTTTTGAAAAACTACTAAACTAAGTTTACCACATAAAAAGTAAAAAGCAATTTAAAAAAATTAGACTCCAGCCAGCGCGCTGCGCCGGCTGGGTCTTCTTCATCAGTAGGCTTCTTCTGTCCCTCCTGTTTTGGGTGTTGATGGCACCACGATGACGTTGAGCGGAACCACCGGCTTGCCGTCAACCAGCATGGTTGCAGTCGCGACCAACTGTTCCCCCTTCGCCTTCGTGACGGAGAAGGCGACGCCGCCGAGCTCAAACTGGAAGTTGAGCGTGGCGTCTGGCGTCGCCCCCATCACGAAGAATATGTTGCGGAACATCCCCATGAAGCCGGCGGGAGCGACTGAGAACTGGCGCGGGTCCATGCTGTAGAGCGTCCTGCACAGGAGCTCCAGGGTTTCGTCGTAAGCTTTTTCATCCCTAACGTTCGTTGCCATGTTCTGCCCTTTCAAGTGTTAGTTGAGGTAAAGGAGAGCGAAGCAAAAAAGAGCATCGCTCTTTTTAGAATACGTATAAAAAACTATTTTGTCAAATTGAGGTTTTAATCTTCGTCTTCATCACCCACAACTCCGGCATCAAGAGCTGAAATAATATCACCTATGTCCCCCTCCATTATTTTAGGTAAATTATGCCAAGATTTTTTTATGCGATGGTCGGTAATACGGTCTTGAGAAAAATTGTAAGTGCGAATTTTTTCCGACCTATCCCCAGAACCAATTTGGTCTTTACGCACACCAGCATATTTTTTTGCTTCCTCTTCTTCTTTTAACTGTTGTAATTTTGCAAGCAAAATATTCATAGCTTTTTCACGATTTGCCAGCTGGCTACGTTCATTTGTAGAACGCACATCTATGCCAGTAGGTTTATGAATTAATCTCACCGCTGTTTCAACTTTGTTTACGTTTTGTCCACCTTTACCACCAGAGCGAGAATACTCCATTTCAATATCACTAGGGTTAACTTCAAAATTTACTTTTTTCTTTATAGGTAAAACGGCCACAGATGCAGTAGAAGTGTGGACTCTGCCATTTTTTTCTGTTGCAGGCACTCGTTGCACTCTATGCACTCCTGTTTCAGCTCGCATCATTTTATAAACATCTTTACCTTTTATTTCAAAAGAAGCCTCTTTGTAACCAGCAAGGTCGCTTTTTGATTCATAATTTGTTTTCCAATCCCAGCCCTTTGCCTCTGCAAATTTTTCATACATATGCGCTAGCTCCCAAGCAAAAAGTGAAGCTTCATCACCCCCTGCGCCTGCTCGCACTTCTAAAACTATTTCATTTGGAAACTCCTCTTCTTCTTTATCTTTAGCTAAAATATCTTCTATTTGCTTGGATACTCCCTCCTTTTCTTCTTGCAAGGATTTCAACTCCGCTGCCGCCATTTCATGCAAAGAATCGTCGCCTGCCAACATTTCTCTAACTTCTGCTTCTTGGCGCGCCAGACGCTCTAAAATACTAGCTAGATAGCTTGTGCGATGGTCCTTCTTCAGTTCGTCTAGATTAAGAGACATATAATTAAAATAGCATAAACCCGCTCTAGGTGCACTTTTTAGAAAGCCTTGCGCAGTCCGACGGGACGAGCAGAGCAAAAATTTAGCAAAATTTTATGTGTGCTTTATAAAAAGTGTGCCAAAAAAGAGTTTTACTTTTTAGCTTTAGCAACAGCAGCACGACGCTTGTTGAAACGTTCAACACGTCCAGCAGTGTCCATTATTTTTTCATTACCAGTATAAAAAGGGTGACAATGACTACAAATTTCCATTCTTATTTCAGGGATAGTTGAGCCAACTTCAAAAACCGCTCCGCAAGCGCAGATTGCTTTCGTTTTTAAATCATATTTTGGATGTATATCTTTTTTCATAACTTCAAGAGAATAACACAATTTTAATCATAAAGCAAATCTATGTCTGTTTGAATTTTAGTCGCAATAGCCATCACACTATTACCATAAAATACATTTTTAACTGTTGGGTCAGTACAACCTCTACCAGAATAATACTTACAAGCAGCATTTCGTTCTGCAGTATAAGTTTGAACTCCTGCACCATTGCCTTTAAGTAAAATAGCTGAAGCCATGATAGCGTCCGCAGGGTTCCAAGGGTCTGGAACTGATTTACCTAAAGCTTTTTGTAATTGTGGTCTAATAAGATTCCAAGTAGAAGGAATAAACTGAGCTGGTCCCATCGCTCCTCCATAGCCCACACTAAGAGGGCAAGAAATTCTAGTGCTCAAAGGATTACGCCCAAGTTCATTTACAATTTTTTGTAAGAGTGGTAAGTCACGTGTTGGATGAATACCAACAGGGAAAATTTTTCCAGAATTAACGCCTTTAGTTTCACCGGTTGATAAATTAGTAATTACACAAGAACCAACATTTGCGCCTAAGTTAGTCTCTTGAGTTAAAATAGCTAAAATCAAAGCAGGGCGAACTCCAGTAACTTTTCCAGCTTCTTCTGCATATTGCAGTGCCACTCCAAAAGGAATAGCTTCCGCATCACGCAATGGAAATAGCGCTGCGCGAATTTTATCAGCCCGCATTTTCTTTTCTGCGGCAAGTTTTTGATAAGCAGCTTCTGTTTGTTTAGAAATAGCTAGAAGTTGCTTTTTCTCAGCTTCAGATTGCGCTACTTTTTTCTGCGCGTTTTCTAATTCAACTTTTGCATTAGTTTCTGCATCTTGTTTGGTTTCAAGGTCTTTTTTTTCTACTTCGGTTTCAGTTTTAATCCCCCTTATCTCATCCACCGACTCTTTAACTGCCGCCTTGATTGAAGCGTATGATTCCAAGTCACTATAAAAATTAGATAGGCTTTCATCAGATAGGACTAAGTGCACAAAATTCTCATTATCAAAATCATTGGTATTACGCAGTAGCTGTGCGATAGATTGATGTTGTTTTGCAATCTTCTCGGAAAGAGTTTCTATACTTGTAACTTTTTCAGTAATAGCAACTTTTAATTGAG
>JAIOPY010000076.1 GCA_021413625.1 Candidatus Nomurabacteria bacterium
AATTACCAAAGATTTATTTGATAAATTAAGACCTTCTATAGCTTCATTTAAAAGAACTGACTTATGTAAACTTTTTTCTTCTCTTGCCATTATCTTTATTGAATCTTGTTTGCCAGCTTTTCTGCTAATTTCTCGGCTTCCTCCCCTGCTGCCTTTTTATATTGCGACCAAACTTTATCATTCCAAACTTCAACACGGTCTTGGACTCCCACTAATGCCGCTTTACCAACCAACTTGATTCTGTCTTTCAAAAAATCTGGTATTAAAATTCTGCCAATAGAATCCACTTCGGCATCCGTCGCTTGCCCAAACATGTTTCTATTGAAACTTCTTTTGTCCGCAGACAAAAAAGATAAATCGTTTTCGGAAGCAGAAAGTTTTTTTGCAACTTCTGCCCACTGTGCCATGGTAAAAATGAATAAACATTGGTCAAGTCCAGGTGTGATAATAACTTTTTTACCCATCTCCTTTCGGAATTTTGCAGGCAAAGAAATTCTGTTCTTTTCATCTATGGTATGTATGTATTCGCCGATGAGCATATTTTTTATTAAAAACCTTTATTAATCCCGACGCTTTTGGTCGGGACCCCGATTTTTACGTCGGAGCACATTTCCCACTTTTTCCCACTTGATATATTTTAAACTAAAAGAAGGTTGCCTCCTAGTAAAATATGTGGATAACTAACAAAAAAACAAAAGATAGACGTAAATATAAATATGTGGTTATATAAAGACCGAAGGGAGAACGTTCTATGGGTAAAGCTTTCCGCACCACGCTCCTCATTCTGGGGGTGTTGTGCTTCGTCGCCGTCGCCAATGGTAATGACAAGAAGCTGGAAACTGCGAAGCTCGTGTGCTTCGCGCTCGGGCTCATGTCCATCGCCCCATTCATCGGAGGCTTCGTCTTCACGATGGCGCCGAGCCCGCACGTCACGAAGAAGAGCGCCGGAGAGTGGCTGGGCACGGGATTCGGGGTCTTAACCGTGTGCGTTCCGCTGTACTGGTTCGGCTGGCTGCGATGAACGAAGAAGCGCCCCCTCGTCGTAATGGTGAAGACGAGGGTTGAGAAAAGTTTTTTTTAAAAACAAAAGTGCACAAAAAAGCGCCCCGATGCTCCGCATTCGGGGCTTTGTTATTTATAGGTCTTGCTAAAAAAATAAATAAAATGTATAAAGGCAGGGTTCGGAATTCAGAACAAGAAGGAGTCAACATGAGCGCACGGTTCGTCGTAGCCATGAACGAGCAAGGTCGTGATAACTCCACTACCCGTCGCGTGCTGAACCGCCTGGATGGCCTCGTCACCGACGAGGAAATCAAGGTTCACATCGACGGCTCGGACGAAGCCGAAGACCTGTGGATGAAGGCCGTCGGCAACTATGGTCGCCGGAAGCAGACCGGCGTCGTGCTCGTCGTCGTCGTGAAAGAAGGCGTCGTCCTCTGGGCATGCTGCGAGCCGACCAGCAAGCAGCTCGGGCAGGCCTACCAGAAGTTCGTGAAGAAAACGGTGGCACCGCCGAACAACGACGCTCCGGCGCTCACCACCTCGGCGACCGTATGACGAACACGCTATGCGCCGTCCCTGCTCTCTAGCACCCGAGAGCAGGGACGCGCAAAGTTAAAAGTTCTTTTCAAAAACAAATCGTGCACACAAAAAGCGCCCCGATGCTCCGCATTCGGGGCTTTGTTATTTGTGGAAGAGAGTTTTAATATAATTTAAAATTAGAAGTTAACTCTTCAACAACACTTTTAGTGCCGTAAATTAGAACACCTAAATATTCAATTTCATTAAAATTTTTAGAAGCAGTTATTTCAATTACTTTTTTATCGTTTGTCGTTTCTATCATTTCTCTAGTAAATTCATCAACTTCTAGTTCTTTCTCTTTAGCTTCTGTAAGTATTTTTTTTAATTCCTCGCCAGAAGATGCTATCTTAATCATTATTGCATTTTTAATGTTAAGTTTTATGGAATGATTATCTTTTGACATTATTGTATCTTTAGAAAACAGATCACTCCTGCCAACTCTTGCACCAAAAGCAGCATTAAGATGTGCCACCGTATTTAATTCTTGCCATGGTTCAAGCTTTGCTTCTTTGTTAAGCACCGCCACGACCATCATTGTCTCCTTTCTCTTTTTAGCAACTTGTTCGTTTTCTTTTGGTTTCATTAACGGAAAAAGCTGAACTTCACGAAGAGGTTTGTCCACTAAAAAAGCAAAAAGTCTCTCGCCATAAGCGAAGCCAAAAGCTGGAGGCATGCCCTGTTCTAACATTTCCACAAACTCATCGTCCGGCATCATTGCCTCTTCATCTCCTCCTTCAATTAATTTTTTCTGTATATCAAAACGCTCTTTCTGATCTATTGGGTCATTCAACTCAGAGAAGCCGTTAGTGCATTCAGCACCAGCTAAAATAAGCTGCACTCGCTCAGTGAGCAGTGGATTTTCAGGTTTTGCTTTGGAAAGTGGAGACACAAGTTTCGGCACATCAATTAGCCAAGCTGGACCCATTATTTGCTTACGGCAATATTTCCAAAGCGAATCGGTTAAGCGTTCTTTGTTATTTCCTTCATATTTAACTTTTAGTTCATCCAACTTTTTCATCATTTCTTTTTCAGTAGCAGAAAGAACATCAATGTTTAACATTTTTTTAATTGTATCCACATATGCAATTCGCTCCCATTTTGGAGAAAGGTCTACTTCACTACCATGTGTTTCAAATTTTAGTGTGCCAAAAGTTTCTTGCGCCACTTCTTTTATCATTTTTTCAGTGAAATCCATTCCTTCCAGATAATCCATGTAGCCTGCATAAAATTCCATGCCTGTAAATTCTTGAGTATGCTCTGGGCTAGAACCTTCATTCCTATATACTCGCCCAATTTCAAACACCTTGGGAAAACCAGCAGCTAATAATCTTTTTTGCCAAAGTTCACCTACCGAAATACGCATATATACATCAATATCAAAATCATTGTGATGTGTTTTGAAAGGTCGCGCTTCGGCTCCGCCTGTAGTTGTTTCTAGTGTTGGAGTATCCACTTCTAGGAATCCTTCCCTCTTTAAGAATTTTCTAGTTTCATCCCAAAACTTTGATTTTTTTATAAAAATATCCTTCAACTCCGGATTCATTAAAATATCCAGATATCTTTTTCGGAATCTCTCTTCAACATCTTGTAATCCGTGCCATTTCTCAGGCATAGGCAGAAGTGACTTACTTGCCATCACCCAAGAAGAAACCAGCACAGATTGTTCACCCGTTTTAGAGAGCATGGCTGTGCCAGTTATAGAAATAAAATCACCAATATCAACAGCATCCACAAACAAAGAAAAATCTTCTTCGCTTAAAACATCTTTTTTAAAAATTGCCTGGATTTTTTCAGTGCCATCAAAAATAACAGCGAAAAGAATTGCTCCCTGTCCACGAATCGCCATTAATCTACCCGCAACAGAAAGAGAAGCACCTCCTTTTTCCTTATCTTCAAAATTGCTTTTTAAAAAATCTATATAAAAATCGCGCGGGACTTTAGCCGGATACGGATTTATTCCTCTTTGTTTAAGGAGTTCAAGTTTTTTTATTCTAACTGCTCTAATTTCTTCAAGTGAAGACATTTGTATTTCGCTGGAGCGATTTTAGGCTACGCTAATTATTTTATAATTGACTACCCCTTTAGGAGTTTGAAAAGAAACGGTTTCGCCTTTCTTTTTGTGGAAAATAGCTGCGCCAAAAGGAGAACGGTTAGAGATTTTTCCTCCCTGCATGTCTGCTTCTTCGGAACCTACAATAATATAAGCTCTGTCTTCTTTAGTGCCTTCTTTCTGCACGACTACCTTTGAGCCAATTTCTACGGTATCACCACCACCACCTGAAACAACTTGAGCAGATTGTAAAATTTGTTCAATTTTAGAAATACGTTCTTCTAGTTTTCCTTGGTCTTCGCGAGTTTGATGATATTCAGCGTTTTCAGATAAATCGCCCAAAGACTTGGCATACGCTAAAGCTTCTAGGATTTCTTTTCTCTTTGGACCTTTTAAGTCTTTTAATTCTACTTCTAACGCTTGTCTTTTTTCTTCAGTTATATAATTCCCTTCCTGATTCATAAATAAATATTATCTTTTTTTTAGCTAAAAGTCCACTTTATTTTAAACTTGCGAAAAATTTTTTATGTGATAACATAAGTGTCTATGGCAAAAACAGTAATTGAAGTAAAGAAAAACCCAAACGAAAACAATACTAGCGTATTGCGTCGTTTTTCTCGCAGAATTCAAGAATCCAACATCATTCCTAAAGTTAAGGGTTCTCGCTACAATGAAAGAAAAGAGTCAAAACTTAAGGTAAAGAAAAGCGCTCTAAAGAGAATGAACCGCAGAAAAGAAATAGAGAAACTAAAAAAACTAGGTAAAATAAAGTAAAAATGTCAGCCAACTTCTCTCTAGTAAACCAAACAAAAGGAAAAATTCCTAGTTTGCCTATTTTGGCGCTTAAAGAAGATATTTTGGGTAAAAAATACTCTTTGTCTTTTGCTTATGTAACTCCTAAAATTTCTCAAGAAATAAATAAAAAATATAGAAGCAAAGATAAACCAACAAATGTTTTATCTTTTTGTTTATCTAAAAATGAAGGCGAAATTGTTATTTGTCCAGCAGTTGTTAAACGTGAATCCAAAGACAAAACAAAAAATTTCAATAAAAATTTCAAAGAATTATTGGGCTTTTTAGTTATCCACGGAATGCTTCATTTGAAAGGAATGCAGCATAGTAGTAGAATGGATAAAGCAGAAGCTAAATATGATAAGAAATATTTCTATCGGAATAGACGTGGGCTCCGCCACCACCAAAGTGGTAGTGGGAGAATTTCTAAAAGGAGAAAAAAATCCTAAAATTATTGGCGCGGGTGAAGCCAAAACTTTTGGTATGCGTCATGGCTATGTAGTCAACACTGCTCTGGTCACTGCAAGTGTACAGAACGCAGTTAAAATAGCTGAAGAAACTTCGGGTATAAAAATAAAACGCGCTTTTGTTTCTGTAGGTGGAGTAAGTATGCGTGGAGACATAAGCACTGGTTCAGTTATCATTTCTAAAGCAGATGGTGAAGTAACCAGCTTAGACGTTGAAAAAGCTTTAGAAGAATCTGAAAATAACCTTAATTTAAATAATAAAAAGGTCATCCACGTGTTCCCCATCTCTTATAGATTAGACGGCAAAGAGGTTTTTGGCAGAATAGAGGGTATGAGAGGAAATAAGCTTGAAATAAAGGCTATTTTTGTGACTTACTCAGTCCCACACTTAGAAGATTTGTTAGAAGTAATAGAAAAAGCTGGGGTAGAGACTATAGATGTAATTTCATCGTCTTTTGCTGGTAGCCAGATAGCCTTGTCGGACAAACAAAAGATAGTGGGTGGAGCACTAGTAGATATAGGCTCTGAGACTGTATCCTTGGCTGTTTTTGAAAACGGTTTATTAGTATCTTTACAAACTTTTTCAATCGGTGGCGAAGATATTACAAACGGTATTGCCTTAGGATTAAAAATTCCACTTGAAAAAGCGGAAGAATATAAAAAAGGAAATACACCAGATGATTACAATAGAAAAAAATTAGAAGAAATAATTGATGCACGTTTATCGGATATTTTTGAATTAATAGAAAATCATTTAAAAAAAATAAAACGTTCTGAACTCTTGCCAGCTGGAATAGTATTTATAGGTGGTGGCGCAAACACTATGAATATAGAAGAAGCCTCCAGAGACTCTCTGAAACTACCTGCAAAAGTTGGCACCACGGATATATTTGGAAATACTAAAACAAAGTTGCGCGACCCATCTTGGTTTAACGCGCTAGGGCTCATAATTTTATCCAAAGACAGTGACAATTCCTCTCATGACTCGCTGGGTAGCGTGTATAAAAATATAAAAAACGCAATAAAATCAAGCATAAAACAGTTGATGCCGTAAACACAGGCTCTAGGAACTGGGCTTTAGGCTTTAGAGTAAAAAAGCTGTTTTTAGTGCGCTTATCCTAAAACTTTGCTTTTTTAAATTTTCTGCTATGATGGAGCTTATATAAATAACCTTATTTTTTATTAAAAAATTATGCCAAAAGTAAACCCAGTTATAGAAAGTTTCGCTCGTATTATGGTTGTCGGAGTAGGAGGCTCTGGAAAGAACGCGGTGAACCACATGATAAATTCTAAAGTGAAAGGTGTGTCATTTATTTGCATGAACACTGATACTCAAGATTTGCATCATTCTTTGGCTGAGAAAAAAATTCATATCGGAAAAAATTTAACCAAAGGTTTAGGCGCAGGCATGAATCCAGAAGTTGGAAAGAAAGCTGCAGAAGAAACAAAATCTGAAATTCAAGATGTTATAAAAGGCGCAGACATGATTTTTATTGCTTGCGGAATGGGTGGAGGAACTGGCACTGGTGCAGCGCCTATCGTTGCACGAGCAGCTAAGGAACAAGGCATATTAACTGTAGCTGTTACCACCAAGCCATTCTTTTTTGAAGGAAACCAAAGAATGAAAATTGCTGAAAAAGGCATTGAAGAGTTGGCCAAGGAGGTAGATGCTATAATCATCATTCCAAACGACAAATTACTCCAATTAGCTGATAAAAACACGAATTTTAAGGACGCTTTTGCTCAGTGCGATGACGTATTACGTCAAGCAGTAGAAGGTATTTCTGACCTTATAACCACTCCAGGCGTTATAAATGTGGACTTTGCTGATATTAGAGCCATTATGGCAGACGCAGGTAGCGCGCTTATGGGTATCGGTTCTGCTTCAGGAGAAAAACGAGCAGAGAAAGCAGCATTGGCTGCAATAAACTCCCCTCTTCTTGAGGTTTCAATTAACGGCGCAAAAGGAGTTTTGTTTGCTATCTCTGGTGGAGACGATGTAACCATTCATGAAATAAAAGAAGCAGCAAAAATAATTACGGAATCAATTGATAAAGATGCAAAAGTTATTTTTGGAACCATAAGAGATGAAAAATTAAAGAAAGGTGAATTAAGAGTAACAGTGATTGCCACAAACTTCGGCGGTGAAATGCCTCGCAAAAATCTTTTCTCTAACGCAAACGCAGGTGGAGCTTTACTGAAAGAAGAAAACGCAGCCATGGTAAAGAAAGAAGTACACAATACTATTCAAAGTGGTAACAATATGAATAATAGTGATTTCACTAGTAAAAAAGTAGAGAAAAAAGCTGAAGTTGTAGAAGATATAATTATTGACGATGACACTAGTGACTGGAGCGCTGTTCCAGCATTTCTACGAAGAAATAAGAAATAAAACTCGTTGCAGGCATATTTTTTAGAAGGCCTTTCGCAAGCCGACGGGCTGAGAAGTTCGCTGGCACAGCAGTGCCAGATAGATTGCCTTATAAAAAATCGTGCCAAGAAAGAGTTTGTTTTAAAATCTTAAAATTAATGTATAATAATCCAATGACTTATGATTTAATCATTATCGGAGGTGGACCGGCTGGCTCTGCTGCTGCGGTTTACGCTTCTAGAAAAAGACTGAAAACACTACTCCTTACCGCAGAATGGGGCGGGCAAAGTGTGGTATCAGAACAAATCTACAACTGGATAGGTACTACTGCCCTATCTGGAAATGAACTAGCGGAAAATTTTAAAAAACACGTATTAGCTAATGCTGTAGGCGCTGGTAATGTTACTTCTACTTTAGAAGTCAAAGAAGGCGCTAAAGTAGCTACCATATTAAAAAATGGTGAAATTTTTTCTATTAAAACAGAAACTGGTGAAGAATTTACTACCAAAACAATTTTAATCTCAACTGGCAGTGGTAGAAGAAAGCTTGTTGCCAAAGGCGCAGACCGTCTGGAACACAAGGGCCTCACCTACTGCGCTTCTTGTGATGGACCACTTTTTGAAGGACAGGATGTAGCTGTGATTGGTGGTGGCAATGCTGGTTTTGAAACTGCGGCGCAGCTGCTGGCATACTGTAAATCCGTAACACTTATAAACAGAAGTGATACTTTTCGCGCAGATGAAATAACCGTGGAAAAAGTTTTAAAGAATCCAAAAATGAATTCTATAAAAAATGCCGAAATCCTAGAAGTAAAAGGTGAAAAATTTGTAGAAGGTTTGGTTTATAAAGACGTTAAAACCAATGAAGAAAAAGAGTTGAAAGTTACCGGAATATTTGTAGAAATAGGACAAATACCAAACACCGAGTTTGCAAAAGGTGTCGTGCCACTTGATGCAATAGGTAGAATAAAAATAGACCCGACAACTCAAAAAACATCTGTGCCAGGCATCTGGGCAGCTGGAGATTGCACAGACGTGCTATACCATCAAAACAACATTGCCGCTGGCGATGCTGTGCGAGCCTTGGAAGATATTTATCTAGCCATTCACACTAAGTAATTAGTTGGTGACTATAATGGTTCCTGTTAAGCTTGGGAACATTACGTCTTTATACGCTACAGTGCCAACTTGATTAAAAGTAAAACTATAAGTTTTGTCTTTTACTAAAACTCCACTATTAAATTCATTTTTAGTGCCAGCGATTAAATGACCTGCTTCATCTTTATTTGTCCAAACGACAGTGTCTCCTTTTTTTACTGAAAGTGAAGTTTTATCAAATTTTGAATCAACTATATTAACGTTATGGGTAACGTGAACAACTTTAGGCGCAATTAGTGGATTGATAGACTCTTCAGGCACCATAACAGGTGAAGGTAAACTCTCTTCTTCATCTTCTATGATAGGAAAAGTGGGTGAACCAGGTTCACCGCTTGAAATAACATCACCATTGGTGTCATGTTTTACCCCAGTTAAAAAATACCAACTAAAAGCTCCGCCGATAATTAAAATAACGATTATAAATAAAATAGTGTGTTTGGTGTTCATAATTTAAAAGTTAATTGAGTAATATAAGAATTATAGTTCTGTAAAATTTTTAAGTCAATGTGACAGCTAAAACTTTTGCGATTTTTTTAAAAATAAGCTAATATAAAAGCCACTGGCCCTATCGTCTAACGGTTAGGACATCGGCTTTTCAAGCCGGTAATCCGGGTTCGATTCCCGGTAGGGTCACAAATTTTGTGTTACAATAATAACCGTAAATGAAAAAAATTAAACTTGGCAGTTTAAAAGAAACTGGTTTGTCTTTACTTCCTGACTTAACAGGCTTTCTTACTCCAACGACAATTACTGATCCCCAAATGGCTATTGCTAATGTTGGAGTCGCAATAATCACTAAAAAAATCTCTGATTTTGTCCAAGAATATAAACAAAAAAAGAAAAGCAAAAAGATAAAAGACGAAGTAAATATCTCAACTGGTTCTTCGTTTTATGAAATTCTAAAATTTATCGATGAAAAAAACCCTGACGAAGAAACTTTGAAAGCTATTAAGTCCATATTTTTCCGTTCCATTAGAAAAGATTCCACAGAACAAGAAGAATCTTTGGCGTATCAATTTATGCAAATTTGCAAACAGTTAACAGGACAAGACATCTTAATTCTAAAAGCTTCATATGAAATTGCTTCAAAGAAAAGTAACGCTATCCCAGCAGAACACATTAAAACCGATAACCCAGAAATTTGGGCTTCCTCTGTGGCTATGCAACTTGGACACCAAATTTCAGAACTAATAACTAGCAGAGAAGAACACCTAGTTAAATTAACTCTAATTTTACCAACACATATAAAAAAGATAAAAAACTTAGTTTGGATGCCTGACCCTGACCCTGAAGAAAAGTATCATGAACTTAAGGTTTTTATAGCTAATGAAAGATTTAGATTAACTAAGTTGGGTTATAGATTATGTGAATACTTATCTTGTGAAGATTAATAGGCTCTAATATCCCCAAAACCTTTTATTTGATTGAACAACTGATTCCAATTCCGTATAATTAGGGTCATCATATACTTTTTAATTTTAATTTATAAACCTCATTGGGTTCCAATTTCTATTTTTCGTGACAACATATAACCGATGTGGGAGCCAAACGGTAAGGCATACTTGCCTCAAGGTGTGACCGAAGTTTAATGCAGGTCCATTTACTTTGAACTAAGTTTCTCTATATTTATCTAGAAACACAGGAGTTTCCATTTTTGATATATCCAGTGTTGCAATTCCAGCTGTCACCGAAATAGCTAAGAGAGGCGTGTGCAGGGACAACTATTTTGTCACATTTAGAGGTTGAATAGTTCTTTTTGTATCCTGAATTACAATTCCAACTATCTCCAAAATAACTTAAGGAAGCGTTGGCAGGGATAATTACTTTTTCACACTGTCCTGAACTATAGTTCTTTTTGTATCCTGAATTACAATTCCAGTCATCC
>JAIOPY010000008.1 GCA_021413625.1 Candidatus Nomurabacteria bacterium
TCCTTTGCTGGATAGCCAATATAACCTAAGACGTGAGAAAACCCTGGAGATAGATACTTACGAAAAGGAAAATCCTGATTCTCTTCGTTTTTTTCATTCCAAGCTAGTTCTACCTTGTTTCGGTCGTAGATTATGCCCCTATCGGCAAAAAGTATGGCTCTATCTAGGGTATTTGCCTCACTTCTTTCTAAATAAGCCTGCCCTTTGTGTATTTGCAAGTATCCAAGACGAAAAGAAAAAACACTAGCACAAACAACGAAAGATATTCCTAGCCAAAATACAGTTTTTTTAGAAATTGCTTTTTCTATCCTGCCTTCAAATTGTTGCAAGTCAAAATTTTGCAAATTTGTGGAATCTAGAAAAACCTCGTCTGGTTCCACTAAAAGTTTTTTTCTTTTGATATTTCTTCTAATCATTTATTTTTTGCTACCGGATAAAATTTCAATTTCTTTTTACCAAATTCAACTAATAATAAAATTATTAAAGCTACAATGCTAGATATAAAAATTGTGTTGGTAAAACCTACTCTCTCTGCGCCGTATAAAAAATCAGACAATAAAAATATAATTACTCCTTCAAAGAAAAGTGAAAAATAAAGCATACCCAAAATTAAAAGCAAAATAGATAGCCAGATAGGCATAAAAAATACCGACCATAGAAGCAAAATACAAGCTAGAATTCTAGTTACCATGAGCTTATATTACACTCTTTGAGTAAAATTACAAATTTATAAATACTTACTGTTTAGTAGATGTATTAGAAAATTTTACCTAAAATATAGCGTGCCACGAAGAAGACTATCACTAAAGATGAACCATAAAAAACGAAAGCATTTTTAAGAAAAAGAGATAAAATATTTAATAGAAAAAGTTTTGTGTATTTAAAAGGTTTATCTAAGCTACTCTCTCTTTCCTTCTCCCCTTCTTTTGAGCTCTTAATATCTTTCATGGAAGCGATTTCTTTTTTTACTTCTTCTTTTTTAACTGAAACAGTCTCTGCTTGGTTTGACCTAAATTCTTCTACAGCATTTACGCTGCCGATAATAGGCTCCGATATTATTCTAGGGGTTCGTTCTAGGATGACATTTTTTAGGATATCGGTGTCTAATACGACGCTTTCTTCTTCCTTAGTTTCTTCAGCTATTATTTTTTTTGCCACAGTTCTTTTACTCTCTTCTGTTTCACTTTGATTTAAAGTTATATTTTCATAATTACCATCGCTAGTTAAAAACCTAGCATTTTCAATTCTAGCAAAAATAACGTGTTCCCCAGCTGTAGCTGTCCAGCTTACGGATATGTCTTGCACACCCAGACCTTCTACAATAAAGCTTTTTTTACCTAGTAAAACATTTTTATCAAAGAAAGAAACAGTTCCTGAAAGTTCTTTGGCATCAGGGTTAAAAACAATAGTATATATTTTAATTACATCTCTTTCTTCAAAAGGGTCTTTAGAATACCAAATATTGCCCGGCACAAAACCCGCGTTAGAACTTTGTGCGTGTAATTTATACATTGGCACAAGGCTGAGAACTAGTATAAAAATAATTAAAATTTTTCTTAACATTTATTTTACTAATTTTGAAGCTAAGCCCGTATAATTTTCTGGAGTAATTTTTTTTAACTCTTGTTTAACTTTTGGGCTCACTTTTAATCCATCAATAAATTTTTCAAAATCTTGCATGGAGATATTTTTACCTCTGGTTAATTCCTTCAAGGATTCGTAAGGAACTGGGTAATTTTCTCTACGTAAAACAGTTTGCAGTGCTTCCGCGATGACTTCAGGGTGCGCCCATAACGCTTCTTTTATTTTTGTTTCATTTACGCTGATTTTATTTAAACCTTTGAGAAGTGAAACATAAGCTAGATAGCTATGACCAAAAGCAGTGCCAAAAGAACGCTCTGTTGTTGAGTCTGATAAATCTCTTTGTAGCCTTGAGATAGGAAGCTTGCGAGCAAAAAATTCCAAAAGAGCGTTAGCTATACCTAGATTACCTTCACTATTTTCAAAATCAATTGGATTTACCTTATGTGGCATAGTAGATGAACCAGTCTCTCCAGCTTTAGGTATTTGGCCTATCCAGCCATCGGAGATGTATCGCCAGATATCTTGATTAAAGTCTAAAAGAATAGTGTTAATTTGTCTTAAAACATCAAATACTGCCACATAGCTATCATGACACTCTATTTGAGTGGTAATTAAGTTTGTAGCCAAGGCTTGCTTATGTCCTTTGTTAAAAGTATCAATGAATTTTTTACTAAAACTTATCCAATCTATATTGGGATAAGCCACATTGTGGGCATTGTAGTTACCAGTAGCGCCGTTTAGTTTAGCTTCTATTTTTATATTTTTAAGAACCTCAATTCTTTTTTGTAGGCGAGTGACAAAAACAAACATTTCTTTACCAAATGTTGTAGGACTAGCGGATTGGCCGTGAGTTCGGGCAAGCATCGGCAAGTTTTTATATTTAACAGCAAGCTTGTTTAAATTAGATATAATTTCTTCTAATTTAGGAATGATTTCTTTTTCTAGAGAGTCTCTAAGTAGTAAGGCATAAGCAATATTGTTAGTGTCTTCAGAAGTTAGCGCAAAATGCACCCATTCTAGACTATCTTTGAGTGTAGTTTCTGACAGCTTTTCTTTTAGGAAATATTCTACTGCCTTTACATCATGGTTAGTGCTTTTTTCAATTTCTTTTATTTTTTTAAAATCTTCTACGGATAAATCATACAAGCTTCTAATTTGAGCTATTTCTTTTGCGGAAATTTTTTTTAAGTGAGTTTTAGAAGTTCCCGATAAAGCTATTAAATATTCCCCTTCCATGATTATCCGATACTTCATTAAAGCTTGTTCTGAAAAATACAACGTCAGAGGTTGAGTTTTTTCAGAATATCTTCCGTCAAGTGGGTTTATGGCGCTATGGGTCATATTATTTACTTTCTAAGTTAGTTTTAATTCTATCTGTCGCAGATTTAGAAAAATCATGATTGAATTTTTTACCAGTAATCATTTCGTATATTTCTATATAACGACGTGACAGCTCTGCCACTAATTCTGGTGGAGCTTTTGGCAGAACTTCATCTTTATAAGGGTCACAATTGTCTTTAAACCATAATCTTAAAAATTCTTTATCAAAATATTCCGGTTCTTCGTCTTTATTGAAGCGTTCATCATAACTGCCAGCCTTCCAATATCTAGAAGAGTCGGGTGTATGAATTTCGTCAATTAAAGTCAGCACTCCATTTTCATCTAAACCAAACTCATATTTAGTATCTACTAAAATTAAGCCTTGAGCTAAAGCTATTTCTTGACCTCTTTTAAATAAGGCTTTAGCCACTCTTTCTACTTCGCTTACCATCTCTCTAGAAAGGAGCCCTTCTTTTACTATCTCGTCTGGAGATAGAGTTCTGTCATGTTCTTCAAATTTAGTAGAAGGGGTAAAAACTGGTTCCACTAGTTTTTGATTCTTTTTTAGACCTTCAGGTAGAGTAAAATTTCCAAAATCTCTTTTGCCATCTTTGTAATGAGTCCAAAGTGAAGTGGAAGTAACTCCAGTAATGTATCCACGCACAATAGCTTC
>JAIOPY010000082.1 GCA_021413625.1 Candidatus Nomurabacteria bacterium
CGAGGTATTGAAGGAGCTGCTTTTGCTAGTTTATTTGCAAGAATGATTACATCAATATCATTTCTATTTATCGAAAAAAACTTATTCAAAATGCAAATGCAATCGTTAATATTTCTTCCCATATTTCAAAAAATACTCAAGAACAAAAAAGTATTCCTTTTGTTAGCACTTTCCACTCATTGGGTGTCCATATTATAAAAGAAAATGCTAAAGTTTTGGGTTTAACCAGATATTTTTCTATTTTAGATGAAGATGATGCTAAAAGCCTAATAAAAGAAGCCTTAAAAGAGTTAAATTTTGACCCTAAAGAACATTCGCCGGCAAAAATAAAGGCAATAATAAGCATAGAAAAAGGGAAATTTGTAACTTTAGAAAAATATAAGGAAAACGCCCAGAGCTTTTTCCAAGAATTAGTTGCAAATGTTTGGAAAATTTATGAAGACAAAAAAGCAAAAGAAAACTCATTAGATTTTGACGACCTGTTGTTGAAAACAGTAAATCTATTGAAAGATAACGAACAAATAAGGAAAATTTACCAAGAAAAATGGGAATATATTCATATTGACGAGTATCAAGACACCAATGAGGTTCAGTACTTAATGTCTAAGCTACTAGCAGAAAACAATAGAAACATAGCGGTAGTGGGAGATGCTGACCAAAATATTTATTCCTGGCGAGGAGCAAACTTAAAAAACATTTTAAGTTTTGAAAAAGACTATCCTAATTCAAAAATAGTTTTACTTGAAGAAAATTATCGTTCTACTAAAAACATTTTAGAAGCAGCAAATGAAATAATAAAGAAGAATAAATATCGCCCAGATAAAAACCTATTTACCGAAAATGAAACCGGAGAAAAAATTTCCATCTACGAAGCATTAGACGAAGCCGATGAAGCAGATTTCGTGGCTACAAAAATTTTGGAACTAATGGACCGTAGAGAGGATACTCCCGAGAGAACCCTTGGTATGAGTGACGACGACGGACAGAGAAAATTTTCAGTAGAAAATTTTCGTGGTGAATCCGGGAGCATCCTCTCGGAGATTGCAGTTCTTTATCGTGCCAACTTTCAGTCTCGCGCACTTGAAGAAGCCATGCTTCGTTATAATATCCCATATCAAGTTTTAGGTGTTAAATTTTTTGAAAGAAAAGAAATAAAAGATACTTTGGCTTATTTACGCGCCGCTTTAAATAAAGAAAATTCATCTGATATAAAAAGAATTATAAACTTTCCTAAAAGAGGTATCGGTAAAGCCACTCTGGAAAAAATCTTTGGCAATGAAATAGAAAGTTTACCAGCAAAAACTAGGATAAAAATAAATAATTTCTATAAAATTTTAGAAGACATAAAAGAAAAAATACAAAGTGAAACCGCCAGTCAGGTAATAAAATTCGTGGTTAAAAACTCAGGAATTGAAGAAGAGTTATTAAATGGTACAGATGAAGACGTAGAACGGTTGCAGAACATAAAAGAGCTTGCAACTCTAGCGCTTAAATACGACAATCTGCCAAACGGACTTGGTATTGAAAAGCTTTTAGAAGACGCGGCTTTAGCTTCCGACCAAGATTCCTTAATCCTAAATGACAGAGAGAAAGTAGAAAAAAGTAAAAAAAACGGAATCAAATTAATGACCGTGCATGCTTCAAAAGGTCTAGAATTTAAATATGTTTTTATTGTGGGCTTGGAAGACGGCTTGTTCCCAAACAGAAGAGATGGAGAAATAAAAAATAAAGAAGACGCGGAAGAAGAACGCAGGCTCTTTTATGTGGCGCTGACTCGTGCAAAAGAAAAGTTATTTCTGTCTTTTGCTAATTTCCGCACTATTTTCGGCTCCAGACAGATTAACGCTGCCTCAGAATTTATTACAGACATTCCAGCAGACTTACTTGAAAAAGAAGGAGAGAAGGATAGAATCAAAACAATTTATCTATAAAACTGCTTTGTGATATAGTTTTCTTATGGAAAAATTACGCTTACTGGCTCAGTCCGTCCCAATTACTTTTACTTCTTGGATTATTTCTTTTACTGGTATCGTATTTATCAGAACTTTGTTTGAACAATTCCCAAGTTACCAACCTGGGCATTTTGCTCTCATTGATGCGCCAACTATTATTCACTATGGTGTATCTTATCTAGCCATCCTTGTAACACTGATGGTTATTTTAGTATTTTTTGCTAGAACCAGCTTACGAGAAATATTTGCAATCTCTATTTTCGGATTTCTTATTATTTTATTACCTCCTATTATTGACATAATCTGGGGAGGCATTGGTGGTCAGTTAATAAGTTATTTCTTTGCAACTGGAAAAGAATTATCATCCCAATTCATAACTTTCTTTGGTTGGAATATAAGCTCGGGAATAACTCTCGGAATACAGATTGAAATAATTTTGGTGATGATTGCTTGTTATGTTTATGTATATGCAGTCACAAAAAATATTTTACGGTCAATTTTAGCAAGTATTGCATTTTATTGTCTTATATTTTTTATTTTTTCTATACCATCAATTTTAGCTTTATTCCTGACACCACAAAATGAGCCTTTTAATGCAGTAACAAAATCAATCTTTTCTTCTCATATAATTCAAAATAACATTCATCCAAATTTTACAGCAACTAGCATGGGGCTGTTTGACCTTGGTTTTAATAAAATTATGAGTGGCATTAGCATAATAATAGTAATGTTTTCTTCTACAGTTTTATTTTTTCTCGGAGCACAAAAAAAATTCCTAGCAGTAGTAAAAAACAGTCGGCCCGAGAGGATTTTACACTATGTTTTATTATTTATATTTGGCTCTACCTTAACTCAAGTAGATTGGTTTACAAATTGGGTTAATATCCAAACCTATTTTTTAGCATTGATTTCATTTGTATTTGCTTGGATGTTTAGCGTTTGCCAAAATGATATTCAGGATGAAGAAATTGACGCTATTTCCAACACAAACCGCCCGCTTGTTTTAAAAGAATTATCTAAAAGTGATATGGAAACAGCTTCAAAAATATTTTTATTTTTTGCTTTGCTTTCCGCTTATTCTTCTAGTCATTATGTATTATTTTTTGTTAGTTTATTTATTTTTATTTATTATATTTACTCCAATCCACCCTTACGTTTAAAGAGGTTTACCATATTCAGCTCTTTCCTAATCAGCTTAGCTTGTTTGTCAGCTGTAATGTCAGGGTTTTTCCTACTAAGTCCTGATAAAAGCATCTTGGCTTTCCCACTAAAAATTATTTTAGCTATTGTTGTTTTATTTACAGTGGTTTCTAATATTCGCGACATAAAAGATGTAGAAGGAGACCGTGCTCTTAGAATAAAAACATTGCCAGTACTTCTAGGATTAGAAAAAGCAAAGAAAATAATTGCAGGAACTATCTTCTTTTTCTTTCTTATAACCCCTTGGTATTTAGAAATTCCATTTTTTATGGTGCCATCTGTTTTAGTAGCTATTCTTTCTTGGTATTTTATAAACAAAGAAGATTACAAGGAGTGGAAATTTTTTGTAGTTTATCTTATCTATTTTATTCTCCTTATTGGTGCTATTATTTTAAAATAAAATGAAAGCAAAAAAATCACTCGGGCAAAATTTTCTTAAATCCGAAACAGCTTTACGAAAAATAATAGAAGCAGGGGAGATAAAACCCACAGACACAATTTTAGAAATAGGCCCAGGTAAGGGTGCGCTAACAGAAAAACTTTTAGAAAAAGCGGGCTTAGTCATTGCTATAGAAAAAGATAAAGAACTTATCTCTTTTTTACAAGAAAAATTTTCTACACAAATTAAAAACGGCTCTTTGGTAATAAAAAATGAAGATATTCTAGAATTTGAAATAAAAAATTATAAAATAAAAAATTATAAAATAATTGCCAACATTCCCTACAATATAACGGGAGCCATCTTAAAAAAGTTTCTAACTGAAAATGAGCAACCAACAAGTATGGTCTTAATGGTCCAGAATGAAGTAGCTAAAAGAATCGTAGCGAGAGATAACAAAGAAAGCATTTTATCTATATCAGTCAAAGCTTATGGAACACCCAAAATGATAATGAAGGTGGAAGCTCGGTATTTTTCCCCAAAACCGAAGGTGGATTCAGCAATTATTGCCATAAACAACATTTCTCGCCAAATTTTTGAAAAAAATGGAGTAAATGAAGAAAAATTTTGGGAAATAGTCAAAACTGGCTTCGCCCACAAACGAAAAAAGCTTGGTGGTAACCTAAAAAACATCCTAACTTCAACGAATGATAAACAAAAAGTCGTCTTAAATGACTTAAAGAACAAAAGAGCTGAAGATTTAACACTTTTAGACTGGATTGCGCTTGCAAATATATGATATAATTATCATGTTATTAAAAGATTTTTATTGAAACATAAAAGGATTATTTTAATCGCTTCTGCGATAGTGTTTCTTCTTTTTGTTTTTTTTCTAAAAAACGCAAACACTAACTACAAAAAACAAAAAGGGGTAGGAGAAGAGCTCGTTTATAGTAATGAAATAATAGGAAACTTGGTAGGTAAAGATACTGATAGAGATGGAGTGTTGGATTGGGAAGAAAGTTTATGGGGAACTGACCCTAATAAAAGTGATACTGATGGCGATGGGGTGACAGATGATATTGAGATAGTTAATTTAAAACAAAAGGAAGAAACAGAAATAGAAGTTACAAACAAAACTGAACCTCTAACCCAAACAGACCAATTTTCCAGAGAACTTTTTTCCACTGTTGCAGCGTTAAATGAAAGCGGACAATTAAATCAAACCACAACTGATGCATTAACCAACTCTCTAATCAAAGAACTAGAAAATCAAACACCTAGAAAAACTTATTACATTTCAGAAATAAAAACGACGACAGATGGTAGCTTGGATGCTTTAAATACATATACCAACGCCATGAAAACACTTTACAATACAAAATATCCAGGCAACGAGGGAGTAATGAATGTTTTGATAGAATCACTGGCTAACAATGAAGATATTGATGTGGCGGTTTTGGCTAAACTAAAACCAATAATAGCGCAAATTGATGCTTTAATGGCAGACATGTTGAAAATAACTGTGCCAGAAAAACTTTCAACTCTGCATTTAAACATTTTAAACGCGCTGGAAAGATGGAAAGAAGGCTTAAATGATATACAATTAGTTGGAGACGATGCTCTGATGGCGGTTAGAGCAATAAGCCAATATGAAACAAATGTAACTTTGGTTGAAGACGCCCTTAAGAAATTATTAAGCAGAATACAGATTGAGTTTAATAACTTAAATAGTTAAAAATGACTTTCAAAAATACATCATTACAAAAATGGATTTCAGGCATAATTATTATTTCTCTCTTTACGCCGATGGTCCTTTTTACTTTTCAACCTAAAAAAGCATCCGCTCAATGGGTGGTTACTGACCCAGCTCAGGTTATACAAACAGGCTTATCAGTAAAAGATGTATTAAAAGAAATAGCAAGACAATTTCTTATGCTCGCAGCTAGAAGACTGCTCGCTCAAATGACCCAGAACACTATAAACTGGATAAACGGTGGTTTTCACGGCAACCCTCTTTATATTGAAAATCCAAGGTCATTTTTTGATGACATCGCAAAAACTGAAGTAAAAAATATGGTTAACTTGTTTGGATATGACAGCATGAAATACCCTTTCGGTAAGGAGTTTTCTTTAAACATCATTAATGCTTATCAACAACAACTTGAAACCAACGCAGAGTATAGTTTAAGTAGAGTAGTAAATGACCCTACGTTATTAAATAGTTATAGAAATGACTTCAATGCCGGTGGTTGGAATGTATTTTTAATAAATACTCAATATCCTCAAAATAATTACATAGGTTTTAATATGCTAGCAACAGAAGAGTTAGCTAGAAGAGTAAGGGGTGTAAATCAAACTGCAGCTCAAAAAACAAACAACGCATTACAACAAGGGTTAGGTTTTTTATCTCCACAAACATGTCCTTCTAACCCTAAATACAATAACCTGAAAAATGAATTTCAAAGACCATCCTTTAAATCAACAACTCCATACTCACCACCAAAAAGAGAAAGTTTTTCAAGCGATGATGAGTGGGGTAATGCAATGCTTGCTTATGAAGCGCAATACAGTGAATTTGTGGCTGCAGAAAAAGATGTGTGGGCAGAAGCTAATACTTGTCCTGAAGGATTAGTGGCTACCACTCCTGGTTCCGTAGTAGGCTCACACATTACCACTGCAATTAATTCTAAATTTAAACAAAATGAATTAGCTGCAGCCTTAGGAAACAGTTTGGCAGCAATTCTTGATACTTTAATGAACCATTTCTTAAGTAAAGGATTAAATTCCTTAACAAATGCAATTACACCAGAAACAGGTGAAGAATGTGATTTTGAATACTTTGGAGAAAAACTAGAACAATGCGGTGGGGATGGTCTGCCAGATGGCACAGGTGGTGGTCAGTGTGTTAGTTATATAGTTGCGGCATCTGCTAGTTTAAGAGACGACGTTATCGCCGCTCAAGAAAGAGCCCTAGATGAAGACCCAGCACTAGCTGAAGTACCAGCTGCTCCTGGAAATGTGGAACAATTTAGAGACCTTGTGGCAGGACAATTAAATTCTGCAGGATTTGAAGCATCTGCTTCACATAATGGAAATTGTAATTTATCGCCAAATAATATTGGAGTTAGAAACAGCGGAGCACTAGTCGGAGAAATCTATGACGTAGTTAGAGAAGACCCTTCCATGACTATAAGAGAAGCTTCTAGCGCACTCGGAAGACCAGCGCATGCCGGCAATGCTAGTTGGGGCTTTATATTAGATGGAGACTCTGGTGCACAACCAGACCCAAGTTCAATAAATTTCACCCCCTAACTTATGAAAAAGTTTCTGCCTTACATTTTAATATCAATTGCTTTAATCGGATTATTTAGTTCGGGGTCCAAGGCACATGCGCAAGCGCAACTACCTGTGTGCGTTTTTGATGGTGTATTAGATACTATTGCAAACAACGGCCCTGTTGGAACAAGTTGTACTCTTAGAGCATGTACCAATGCTGACGTTATAACTGGTGGACTAGTTGGAGTTCAGTGTACTTTAGGACAAAACCAAGGTGGTGCAATAAATCAAACAACCATAACACAAAAAAATAATTCAGAATTCGTAATTCAGATAAATAAAAAAGTTTGCGGTATTGGAATTGTAGGGGAAGGTACTATTGAAGGATGTTTTGTAAGGGGAGCTTTTATACTTTTTTATCAACTGCCTGCATTCTTGCTTTTCATTTGTGCATATTTTTTCAACATTTTAATATCGGTTTCACTAAGTAGTGATTTCTTTAATCATGAATTTGTGGCTTCTGCATGGGCAATCGTTAGAGATTTATCTAATATTTTCTTCATTTTAATTCTGCTTTATGTAGCAGTAAAAGTGATACTAGGCTTGGGGGGACATGAAGTTAAAAAAACAATAGCTCAAGTTATAATTATGGCTTTGCTTATAAACTTTAGTATGTTTTTTACAAAAATTGTTATTGATACTTCAAACATTCTAGCTTTAATTTTTTATAACAAACTAAACGTTCAAACAAGTACAGATGGCAAAATAAGGCCTTATGAAAACGTAGCAGGAGAAAAAGACGTAGCGGGAGGTATGGTTTCTGCTTTTGACCCAACCTCAAAATTAAATGCTGCATTTTTTGAAAAGGCAAAAGAAACTTGGTTAAACGGGCAACTAGTTAAAAAAGAAGATGAGGTTCCAGCCGGAACAATGTTTGGTCTGATTCTAATTGCAGGAATAGTAATGGGTTTTGCTGCTTATGCGCTATTCGTATCTGGATTTAGTTTTATAGGCAGATTGATTGAACTTTGGATTTTAATTATATTTTCTCCCTTTGCTTTTATGTCTTCGTCTCTACCAATACTAAGCCATATTGAAAACTTAGGCTGGGATTCTTGGTTAAAACGCTTGTTGAAAGTTTCATTTATGGCGCCTATTTTTATGTTCTTTTTGTATTTTATATTCCTATTAATCCACTCAAAAATATATGCGACTATCGTGCAACCAACTCCTACAGGTACAGTTGATGCCGCAGCTGTAATTAAAGTTATATTAGGAATATTAATGCCTACAATATTAATTTTAGTCTTACTACTTAAAGCTACAGAATTCGCTAAGAAGGGCTCAGGACAATTGGGTGAAATGGCAATGAAGTGGGGACAAGCAGCCGGAGGGCTAGCAACTGGTCTTGCATTAGGCGCAGCAACAGGTGGAGTGGGAATGTTGGCTAGAGGAACACTTGGACGTGGAGCTGCAAACCTAGCTGAAAGCAATAGGATGAGAAACTGGGCAGCAAAAAGCTCTCTAGGTGCTAATGCTTTAAAATTCACAAGTGGTGTTGCTTCAAGTAGTTTTGATTTAAGAAAAGCTCCAGGTGTTGGCACCCTAGGTAAAGGTGCTGGAGTAAATATGGATGTAGCAAAATCATTTGGGCTTAAAGAAGGTTTTGCTCAAAATAGAGCTGCGGCGGTAAAGAAACAAGAAGAGTTTGCTAATAAAATGTTGGACACAAGTGATAAAGGTAAGGCAGAGCTTTCAGCAGGGGGAATGAGTGTAAGCAGAGCGGCAGATATTGTGGACCAAATGGCTGAGGGTGGAATGCAAATTTCTGCATCCGATAGAATTAGGTATCAAATGGAGCTTATGGGAGACGGACTAAAGAGCGCAAAAATATCTGACGCGGCAAGATACATAAATGCTAATAGAAGAACCACATACGCGGATAGAAAACAAGGTTCCATGTTTATGACTAATAAAATAGCTGCCAATAAAGTAAGGAAAGACGCAGCAACTCTAAAAGAAGAAGGTAGTCTAAAACATGCACTTGAACATATCGCACATGAAGTGCACGAAAGCACACCACATGCACCAGCAGCCCATGCAGCTCCAGCAGCAGCACATGAAATACCTCACGAAGCTCCGACACATGATGCTCCAGCAGCAGCACATCCACCAGCACATTAATTAAAATAAATTTATGAACCCAGAAACAGAAAAAATAATAAGAGAACAAATGGAAAAGTTGCCCCCTGAAATCAGAGAACTTTTTCTAATGCCTGATTTAGGGGAAAAAATTATAGCTATTGGTAAAAAAAATACCTTAAACGTAGAGCAGATGGGTAGCTTAGAAACAGAAACTTATTTAGTTATGTTAGGCTTAGTCCGCCCAGAAGAATTTGAAAGTGAACTTAAAAGTAATTTAAAAATAGATGAACTTAAAGCAAAAAATATAATAACTGACGTTAATTTACAGATTCTTTCTGGAATTAGAGAAAAGTTAGAAAAATTACACGAAAAGAAAGAAGGAGATGCACCACTGACAGAAAGTGAGGAGCTAGAAATGGCAAATCAATTGAAGTCTATAAAAGTGCCAGTAGTTTCCGAAGCGCCAAAACAAGCTGCTCCACAACCAAACAAAACTCCAGATGTAATTAAAACTAACGAAACCCAAATTTTAAATGGAGCTGGTATTGAAATAATTCCTGCCCCACTAGAAATAACAGGAGGTAAAGTAAAACAAGATGAAAAACCTGCGCCAATAATAGTGAATACTGTTGTAGTTGAAGAAAAAAAAGATTCCGAACCTCACCCAATATTAGCTCAAAAATTAGCAGGTTCCTTTAAAATGCCAGAAACGAAAACTGAATATTCACTAAACAACCTTTCCAAAGCAGGGGAAGTTAAACCAGTGGAGGGCAAAGAATTACCTAAAATAGACCCTTACAGGGAAATACCAGAATAAAAATATGCAATTTAAAGTCCCACAATTTTTAGAAATAGAAGACAAGATTTTCGGACCATTTACATTTAGGCAATTTATTTACCTAGCAGGTGGAAGTGGAATGTGTTTTGTAATATACCGATTGCTTGGTTTGTTTTTAGGAATTATCCCAATAATGATTATCGCGGGGTGTTCTTTAATGCTCGCTTTCTATAGACCAAACAATAAGCCCTTCATTAATATGGTAGAATCAGGATTTAAGTATGCATTTCAAGATAAATTATATATTTGGAAAAAACATAAAGCAGAAA
>JAIOPY010000083.1 GCA_021413625.1 Candidatus Nomurabacteria bacterium
GGAGGCACTATCACCCCGTGAAATGTTCCTTCGGCTATAACCACGTCACCTTCCCCTCTACATAGTCCTAAACGACAAGTAGCATGGATGCGAGTGCCTGCAAATTTATGACCCAATTCATATGGAGTCATATGTTCAAAAAAATCTTTCATGTATGGACCTGGAAAGCCGTTAAGCGCATCAAAGGCAACGGAAACATCGTCCACCAGCACAGGATGCTGAAAAGTCTCGTAAGCTTTTTTTAATTTATGACGAATTATTTCATCAGGATGACCTTGTATTTCGTGGTCAGTCCAAACTTTTTGTTCACAGTCAAAAAAGTCATTTAACCTAGAAGATAAATCTTTAAATTTAAATGGGCTACCTGTAACAATATAAAGCTTCGGTTTCATATTTTTATGCCCAGCATGATTCTGCTGAATTAGATATCAATCTCTGCTAATTTTGCGTTTGATTGAATGAAAGATTTACGAGGAGGCACTTCGGAGCCCATAAGAATATCAAAAACTTTATTAGCTTCTTCGGCGTCCGCTATATCTACCCTCTTCAACACACGATTCTGTGGGTCCATAGTGGTTTCCCAAAGCTCTTCTGGATTCATTTCACCGAGACCTTTAAAGCGTTGAATGTGTATCTTATTTGATTTTTTAGTTTCTTCCTCTGCTTCTTCTTCGCTTTCTCCTCCCTCGCTTTGCTCGGCACCTTCCGCTTCCTGTATTTCACTTATTTCCGCTCCCTTACCAACAATTTTTAATTTTTCATCGTCAGTATAAGCGTAAGAAATTTCTTTTCCTTTTTTTATTTTATATAAAGGTGGTTGAGCAATGTAAACATACCCCATATCAATTACTTGCCTGAAATATCTATAGAAAAGAGTAAGTAGTAAGGTGCGGATGTGGGAACCGTCAACATCCGCATCTGTTGCAATAATTATTTTATGATAACGAATTTTTTCTACATCAAAAGTATCGCCAATAGATGTGCCCATAGCAATAACCAAAGACCGCACTTCTTTGGAAGCCAGCATTTTATCTATACGAGCGCGTTCCACGTTTAAAATTTTACCGCGTAGAGGTAATATCGCTTGAGTTCTTCGGTCACGTCCTTGTTTCGCACTACCACCTGCGGAGTCTCCCTCTACTAGGAATAGTTCGGACTCTTCAGCGCTTTTACTTTGACAATCAGCAAGTTTACCTGGCAAAGTCATTCCTTCTAATGCGCCCTTTCTTAAAACTGAATCCTTGGCAGCTTTTGCGGCTTTACGCGCTTTTAATGCAAGGATGGATTTGTTGATTATAACTTTTGCATCATCTGGGTTCTCTTCCAAAAAGTTTGAGAAGGCTTCTCCGAAAACTGTAGCCACAGCGCCTTGAGCTTCCATACTACCTAATTTACCTTTGGTCTGTCCTTCAAATTGGATTTCCCGAAGTTTAACTGAAATAACAGCAGTCAAACCTTCTAACACATCTTCTCCTGTGAATCCGCCTTCGGACTCTTTCATCATTTCGTTCTTCTTACAGTAAGTATTTAGGGTACGGGTAAGCGCAGTCTTAAAACCAGTGACATGGGTTCCACCTTCTCTGGTATAAATATTGTTTGCAAAAGGAGTAATGCGGTCAACTATGTCATCAACATATTGCAGTGCAACTTCTACACCCACACCATCTTGTTCTTTGGCTACGTAAAAAATATTATCGTGGATAGCTTTCTGGAATTTGTTGTAATATTTCACAAGCGATACCAAACCTCCTTCAAAGTAGTATCCGATAGATGGCAACTCTAAACCTAAATCACGGAAATAAAATACATCGCTGTCATCCATGCCCTTTTTATTATCCCAATTGCGCGCGTCAATTATTAAAATTTTAAGTCCACGCACCAAATACGCCTGCTGACGAATATGGCTCACCACCACGTTCCAGTCAAATTTAATATCTTTAAAAATTTCTTCATCGGGTTCAAAAGTAATGATAGTGCCGTGCAATTTTGAACTACCAATTTTTTTCACCGCGCTTTTTTTCTTACCTTGAGAATATTCTTGCACGTATTGTCCGCCATCTCTGTGAACTTCTGCTTTACAATAAATTGAAAGAGCGTTCACAACCGAAGCTCCCACTCCGTGCAAGCCACCAGAAACTTTGTATCCTTCACCACCGAATTTTCCTCCAGCGTGGAGTGTAGTCATAACAGTTTCCAATGCAGAAACTTTTGTTTTCTTGTGCATATCAACTGGAATACCGCGACCATTGTCAGCTACACGAATACGATTACCCGGAAGTAAAACAACTTCTATGTCGTCACAAAAACCTCCCATCGCTTCATCGCGTGAGTTATCAAAAATTTCCCAAATTAAGTGGTGTAGTCCTTCTGGCCCAGTAGTGCCGATATACATTCCCGGACGCTTTCTAACCGGCTCTAATCCTTCTAAAACGGAGATGTCTGAAGCGTCATAAGAATGCCCTGTTTTCGTCTCTTTTTCTTTTGCCATTATGAGTATAGTATATCAAAAATAACCCTATTTGCCAAGCATTATTTAGCGATTTTTGCGTCAAATTTTATATAAAAACAAGAGGGGTTATGTTCGCGATAAACTGCGAGCATAACCCCAAAAGATTCCGCCTTAAAGCTCATGTTGTGTGTTATACCGTCTGCTTGTCTCGGTTCCAGGTGCCACCCCCAGCAACCTGAGCTGAGGTGGACCAGTTAAAGATTCGCTGACGGTTAGGGTCATGCGTCCAATCCACCAGCGGAGTAGTGGAGACGCATTGAAGAGCGGGTCGCTCCTCGGGTGGCTCAACGACCACCTCGCGCTTCGCGCAGAGCTTCTTCTCGTTGTTCTGGCGAACAACGTGAGGAAGCTTAGTGAGTTCAACCAAGCTCAATGCTTGGGCGCCGCACTTTGAGGAGACACACACGTAGGTGGTTTCGTTGGACCCAGCAACCTGCCGGGCTCTCACCTTCTTGTGGTCTCCTGCTTTTGTTCTGTAGCTCGTACGAATTCCCACAGGCAATACCCCACACGACTTAAAGAGCAACTTATCCCCGAATCACTTGAAACGAGAACACCAGCCATAACTTTCGTTAGAGGGCTGGTGTTTGAGTTGTAATTTTTGTTTTCTTTAGTATTTACAGCGCAAATATCAGACCTCTAATTGAGGGCTAATAATAAAGAGATTAAAGAAATATGAATTTTGCGCTTTTCTAAC
>JAIOPY010000012.1:0-6136 GCA_021413625.1 Candidatus Nomurabacteria bacterium
TTCCGCCCAAGAGTTCATATCGACGGCGGAGTTCGGCACCTCGATGTCGGCTCACCTTAGCGCGGCGGTGGAGAAGCTGCCAAGCGTTTGGCTGTTCGCCAATTAAAAAGGTACGCGAGCTGGGTTCAGACCGTCCTTCAGCGAAAATTGTTTCGCTTCAGGACAATCTGAACCCTCAGAGGAATTTGAACTTAAAAATTTGAACTGTTTTAATCGAAATTAACCATGAACTTAAATGTTCATCACGGCGGCTGTATGTAGAAATATATACAGACAAGCTAACTAATATCGGCGAAGTCCTGCAAAGGATAACGCCGAGGGAAAGAATTTATTCTGCCCGTAGAGACTGAATGTTAGACTTCTAAAATTTTTAGAAGATGTCACAGTCCGATCCCTTGAGTAATGAAGGTTCAGTTTGCAGAATTTTTTGCAGGCTGATGTAAAACGTAGATGCGTGAGACAGGTTGGTCTCCTATCTACTGCACTCGTTGATTCTTGAGAAGATTTGCTCCTAGTACGAGAGGACCGGAGTGAACTGACCTCTGGTGTACGAGCTCTACTGCCAAGTGGACTGCTCGGTAGCTATGTCGGGAATGGATAACCTCTGAAAGCATCTAAGAGGGAAGCCAGCTTCAAGATTAGGAATCGTTATTAGAACCCTGAGAGATGATCAGGTTGATAGGCTTTAAGTGTACGGCGAGTAATCGCTTAAGCTGAGAAGTACTAATGTTTCGATTCCTGTTAAGAAATTTGTAAACCATAACGTAAAAAATAAAAAATTGAATTTTTAGTGTTGGTGATTTGTCGCAGGGGTCACACCTCTTCCCATTCCGAACAGAGAAGTTAAGCCCTGTTGAGCTGATGATAGTCTTAATGGCGAAAGTAAGCAGTCGCCAGCACTAAGTATTCAATTCTAAAAGACCAGTAAGCACTTACTGGTTTTTTGTGTTGTGCTGATAACTATTATATAATTATACTTATTACTAATTTCATAAAATAATTTATATGCCAATTGATAATGTATTGCTTATGAAGGAAGCACGAGAAACCCTGAAAGGTAAATGGGGTCTTGCGGTAGGGGGTTCTTTTTTATATCTAGCGATAACAATTATTGTTGGCGCTCCAGATGATGTCGGACCGATTTTAGGACTTTTAATTGACGGACCAATGCTTCTCGGTTTATCCGTATTTTCTTTAGCTTTAGCTCGTAAGCAAGAAGCTTCTATTTCTCAATTATTTCTTGGGTTTAACGACTTCGTCAGGACATTTGCAGCTTATTTATTCATGGGAGTGTTTACTCTACTATGGTTATTACTTCTAATAGTTCCAGGAATTATCGCTGCATATTCATATTCTCAAACATTTTTTATATTAGCGGAAGACAAATCCATAAGCGCCCGAAATGCAATAAAAAAAAGTAAAGCCATGATGAAGGGTAATAAAAAGAGATTATTTTTTCTTTCTCTTAGATTTTTAGGATGGCTTATATTGTGTATTCCAACTTTAGGCATAGGGTTGTTGTGGCTTATGCCTTACTTCCACGTAACTATGGCTATGTTTTACGATAGTGTTTCTGGAAAATCTGCTCCGCAACATGCACCTAGTAATGAATTAGAAAAATAAGAATTTGTGCTAGTATACAAACTATGAAATACGATATAAAAGACGCTAATTTAGCAGTGCAGGGAATGATAAAGATTGAATGGGCTAAGAAAGACATGCCTGTGCTCTCTGGCATTTTAGCTGATTTTAAGAAGAGAAAACCTTTTAAAAATATTACTATTGGCGCTTGTTTACATGTTACTGCTGAAACAGCCAATTTAATGATTGCTCTAAAAGAAGGTGGAGCGAAGGTTGGGCTTTGTGCTTCCAATCCTCTTTCTACTCAAGACGATGTAGCCGCAGCTTTGGTGAAAAATTTTAACATTCCAGTTTTTGCAAAAAAAGGAGAGAGCAAGAAAGAATATTTTTCACATTTGCGAGCTGTGTTAGACATGCATCCTGATATAACGATGGATGATGGCGCCGACCTAGTGGGGGAATTACATTCTAATAGATTGAGTCAGGCAAAAAAGATATTAGGTGGCACTGAGGAAACAACCACTGGAGTTTCTCGTCTAAAATCAATGGCAAAAGAAGGCGCACTACTTTTTCCAGTTATTGCAGTGAACGATTCCATGACTAAACATTTTTTTGATAATCGTTATGGCACCGGACAATCAACCATAGATGGCATAATTCGTGCTACCAATAAACTCCTTGCAGGCTCTGTTTTTGTTGTGGCTGGCTACGGTTGGTGTGGTAAAGGGCTTGCAATGCGAGCTCGTGGTATGGGTGCCAATGTGATAGTTACTGAAATTGACTCTGTTAAAGCTATTGAAGCATTGATGGATGGTTTTAGAGTTATGCCTATGACCGAAGCTGCCAAGAATGCAGATTTTATATGCACTGTCACAGGCAATGTGAATGTTGTCGGCGCTGATGTATTTAAAACTATTAAAGACGGTTGCGTTATTTCCAATTCTGGACATTTTGATGTGGAGATTGATTTGGTTGGTTTGAATAAAATATCTAAAAATAAAAAAGAACTGCGTAATTTCGTTGAAGCCTACACACTTAAAAATGGTAAAACCATTTTTGTGCTTGCGGGCGGTAGATTGGTGAATTTAGGTAGCGCGGAAGGGCACCCAGCATCAGTGATGGATATGAGTTTTGCTAATCAGGCATTAGCGGCAGAATACGTGATAAAAAATAAATTAGATAATTCTGTGCATGTTTTACCAGAAGCCATAGATAGAAAAATTGCTACTTTGAAATTAAAAAGTTTGGGTATAAAAATTGATTCTTTAACTAAAAGACAGCAAGAATATATGTCAGGTTGGAAAGAAGGCACTTTGTAAAAGATTTTATGAAAAAGGGAAAAATTCTAGTTGTCGGTTCTGTTGTTATAGATACAATTTTTGGAGAAAATTTCTACGGAGGCACTGGAGCAAATATTGCCTATGGACTAGGCCTACTTGGAGCGAATCCTATGCTTTTTTCTTTGGTAGGTAAAGATTTTAAAAAAGATTTTAGTCCCCATTTAAAAAAAGCAGGCGTGACATCGCGAGTTTTTATAGATAAAAACGCTAAGACTGCTAATTTTTCTATATTAATAAACAAAAAAGAAACCCAAGTCGGTGTATGGAAGCCAAATGCTTATAAAAATATAAGCAAAACTCCTTTAACCACGACAATCAAACCTAAGGAATTAAAAAAAGTATCAGTAGCTATTTTTTCTACTGGCACACCTCATAGCGCTATAAAACATTTACAAGAATTTAAAAATTTTTCACAAGATAGTCTTACAATTTTTGACCCTGGGCAGATGATTGCTTTTTATTCTAGAAAAAAATTATTAGAGTGTTTAAAAATGGCTAACCTTTTTATTTTAAATGAAATGGAGTATAAACAAGCAAAAAAAATTCTTCAGAAAGACCCAGTGAGTGTTTGTAAAAATTTAAATTTAACTTTTATTAAAACATTAGGTAGAAAAGGTAGTGTTATTTTTCAAAAAGGCAAAAAAATAACAATTAAAGCTGTTATTCCTAAAAAAGTTCTTGATACTACGGGTGCTGGAGATGCTTATCGTGCTGGACTAATATTTAAGCTATGGCAAGGCAAAACTCTCAGTGAAGCGTGTGCTTTTGGGGCTAAAATCTCTGCTAGAAATGTTGAGTTTGTCGGATGTCAGCAATACACCGTATAAAAATTGGTCTTTTAAACTTTTATGTTATAATTTTAATTCACTTATGTTTTATAAACACAACAATAATTATACAGTTGAAAGCGTAACTTCTGGACATCCTGATAAAGTTTGTGACCAAATTTCTGATGCAATTCTAGATGCATATCTAAAGGCTGACCCTAAAAGTCGTGTAGCTGTGGAAACTTTTGGTGGACATAACAAATTAGTAATAGGTGGTGAGGTTACTTCTAAAGGCAAAGTTGATTATGTAAAAATTGCTCGCCAAGTTTATAAAGATATTGGTTATACAGATAAACTTGAAATATCTGCGCATATTGTTACCCAATCACCTGATATAGCTATGGGTGTTGATACCGGTGGAGCAGGTGACCAAGGCATAATGTATGGTTTTGCTACAAATGAAACTCCAGAATTTTTACCCAAAGGCGTTGTGCTCGCTCATAAATTAGCAAAGCGTTTGGAAGAAGCTAGAAAAAAGGGACAAATAAAATGGTTACAGCCAGATGGCAAAACTCAAGTTACTTATACTAATGGCAAATTGAAGACTGTTTTAATCAGTACTCAACATTCTAAAAATGTAACCCAAGAAGAAATAAAAAAGGAAATTACTAAAAAAATAATTTTACCACTACTATCTCCTGAAGAAAGAAAAAAAGTAAAAATTTTAATAAACCCAACAGGACAATTCATCGCTGGTGGCTTTGAAGCTGATACTGGTTTAACTGGAAGGAAGATAATGGTAGATACTTATGGTGGGCTTATTCCACATGGGGGAGGATGTTTTTCTGGTAAAGACTCAACAAAAGTTGACCGTTCTGCAGCTTATATGGCTCGTTATGTTGCCAAGAATCTTGTTGCCTCTGGTTACGGTAAAGAAGTATTGGTTTCTGTGGCATATGCTATTGGTATGGCAGAGCCTTTGATGGTAGAAGCTATAAATGAAAAAGGTAAAGATTTAGCAGATATTGTTCGCAAGAATTTTGATTTCAAGCCACTCTCAATAATTAAGCAGCTTGGTTTACGTAATCCTATCTTTAAACAAACTGCCGCTTATGGGCACTTTGGTAAAAAAAATCTACCTTGGGAGAAGGTTAAGAAGATAGCTTAAGCATTTAACCAATAGTATAATGTTTATATTATGCCTTGGTTTTTAATTGCTTTACTAAACCCTATTCTTCACGCAGGAGTAAATCATCTTGATAAATATTTAATATCAAAATATTTTAGAAATATTCAAGTAGGTTCATTTGTTATTTTTTCTGGCTTGTTTTCTGTTATTTTACTTCCAATTGTTATTTTTTTATCTCATGCTCCATTTAGCATTACTATTAGCAACGGTCTAATTCTTGCTGTAAATGGTACATTGGTAGTGATTGGAGTTATGTCTTATCTTTATGCTTTAAATGAAGATGAAACTTCTTTTGTTGTGCCTCTTTTTCAAATTACACCTATTTTTGGTTTAATACTTTCTTTTTTGTTTTTAGGAGAAGTCGTTCAATTTTCTAATATAATGGGAGCTATTGTTGTTTTATTTGGTTCAGCAGTTTTGTCTTTAGATATAAAAGGCGAAAAATTTAAATTTAAAAAGAAGGTGGTGTTTTTTATGTTAATTGCTTGTTTATGTTATGCGATTAATATAGTGATATTTAAATCAATAGCTCTAGATAATGGATTTTGGGAATCGTTGATTTGGGACTTAGTAGGGAAGATTATTTTTGCTATTTTTTTATTTACTTTTATAAATAGTTTTAGGAGTGCTTTTCTAACTGTTTTACAAACTTATAAATTAAAATTTGTATTATTAACGGGGCTTGATGAGATGTTAACTATATTTGGTGACTGGGCTTTAGTCTTTTCTGCTCTTATGGCGCCAGTATTTTTTGTTCAGCTGGTTAGTGCTACTCAACCAATTTTCGTATTTATTTTTGGAGTTATTCTTACGTTTTTATATCCCCAAATAGGTAGAGAAATATTAGAACGCAAATTACTGTTCCAAAAATTATTTGGTATTACTATGGTTATTATAGGGGCTATCATACTGAGCTTTTGATTAAACTATAGCTTTTCCCATATCTATTTTTTTTCCATGCTTAAGTAATTTCCAGATGAATGTAACTTTATTACTTTTTTCGTCTGATTTTACAACCATACCTATCTCAAAGACATCACCACTTTTTACTTTTAAGGGTTTCTTGAATGAAAAGAAGCACTGTTCCCAGTGGGTAGAAGGAAGAAAAGGTGAAGTATTTATTTCAGCATTGTCGGCCAGTTCTGCAGAAAACCATCCCGCAATGCCGTGTATTGTGCCAGTTTTTTGAATTTCTATTTTTCTTAAACCGCTTAACGAGTAGGGCGTTTTATCTTTTAAATTGTAATCTATAATCTCTG
>JAIOPY010000012.1:6152-9038 GCA_021413625.1 Candidatus Nomurabacteria bacterium
TGTATATAAACTCTTTCCAATGCCAGTTTTCTCATGGCTGAAAAATTAAAACCGTAGGCCTTTTTATTCCAAGAATCTATATTTTGTCTATAAAATTCGTTATTATTTACAAGAGCTACAAATAGAGATATTTGTCTTGGCATAAAAACCCCGTCTTTTTTTAGGTGTTTCTTATATTTAGAAACTACACTAACCATATTTTCATCAAAAGCAAAGTGCCCTAAGCATTCACTCATAATAACATCAAAATTATGTTTAAATTTAATTGGCTTATCTTTGTATTGAATTATAGATATATTTTTCCGATTATTTTTTATGGTTTCTTTTGCTGTTCTAAATGTTTCATTTGCAGCTTCAGTTGCAGTAACACTACGAGAGCCAGACCTTGAAGCAAATAAAGATAAAATGCCAGTTCCAGTCCCTATTTCTAATATATCTTTTCCTTTAGATATTTTTTTTATAGCTTTTTCAAACTCTTTAGTTCTTACTATGTCAAAGAGCATAGCTGCCTGCACAGAAGGAGAATTGTAGAAGGGATGTTCTACATTAATAAGCTCAGAGGGCATCACAACTTTTGATCTTTGAGACCGTTTCATAATTATAAAAAAGCTAAAAATTAATTAATTTAATGATTTCACTTTTATTATACCACATTACCTTAATTTTAAGAAAAGTTTTTATGTTATCATGTAAATATGATTCCCGAATTTCCAGAATTTAAGAAGTTAGAGCTTTCAGATAAGGAAGACGTGGAAAAATTTACCTCAAAATATCCACCTTATGCAGACCATAATTTTTTAGGTACATGGTCTTGGGATGTAAGAGAGCAAATGCAGATTTCGCAACTTGATGGGAATTATGTAATACATTTTTCTAGTTATGACCTTGGAGAGCGATTTTATACTTTTTTAGGAGATAATAATATAAACAATACTATAAGAGAACTTATAGATTTATCTAAAAAACAAAACCTTAAACCAGAACTTAAATTAATACCTGAAGCAGTTATTGGGGATGTTGATAAAAATCTTTTTAACGTCCTGGAAGATAGGGACCATTTTGATTATGTCTATGACATAGAAGAATTGAAAAATTACAAAGGTGGAAAATTTGAATCTAAAAGAAGAGAATCAAATAATTTTACCAAGAAATACCAAAATGCTAAAGTTGTGATTCTAGACTTAAGAGATAAAAATATACAGAAAAATATACTTGGTCTTTATAAAAGATGGTCTGAAAATAAATTAAAAAAAGAGCCCGAATTTAATTTTAATCATGAAATTATTGTTCTAGAAAAGTTTTTTTCTGCAAGTGATAAATTAGATTTGATATCAGTTGGTGTGTTTATAGATAGTGAATTAGTTGCTTTCTGCATAGATGAATTAAAGAAATCAGAATACGCAATTTCTCATGTCATAAAAGCTGACCCATTATTTACAGGTGCATATTCGTTTTTAATGCAAAGAAATGCAGAAATTTTATACACTAAAGGTAAAAAGTATTTTAACTATGAACAAGATGTAGGTAGCCCTAGTTTAAGAGTAGCAAAAACTCTTTTTAGGCCTTGTTTCTTTTTAAAAAAATACTTAATAGCTTACAAAAACCTTTAGACTCTTGTTGACATTATATATAGTTGATATAATACAAATATGCCTAGAGATAATCACTTTCATAGAATAATACTAATATTACGCTCTCTAACTATTTTTTTATTTGTTTCTCTGTTGGTTTGGTGGATTGTTTTACAATATTTTTACAATGGAGCTTTAGAACAACAAAACTTATTTTGGGCAGCATCTTATCAAATTATCGCTTTAACTGGTGCAATTAGTGGTCTGATTATTTCAAAATACTGGGGTGGTTTTAAAAGCTTATTAGGTAAATCAATTATATTTTTCTCTTTAGCGCTTTTCCTTCAAGTTTTTGGACAAAGCGCTTTTAGTTTTTATAACTTAATACTAAAAGTAGAAATACCATACCCATCCATAGCAGATTTTGGTTTTGTTGGTAGTATATTTTTCTTTATTTTAGCTTCTATTTACCTGACAAGAGTTGTTGGTAGGCGTATTTTCTCACAAAATAGAAATTATCTTGTAATGATTATTCCTCTTGTAATGTTACTTGTTTCTTACTTTTTCTTTCTTAAAGGATACGTTTTTGATTGGAGTCAGCCTTTGAAAATTTTTATTGATTTTGGAAACCCTTTAGGTGATGCTATTTATATATCTCTAGCATTAATTGCCTTACTTCTTTCTAGTAATTTTTTAGGTGGGTTAATGAGATGGCCAATGTTGGGTGTGTTATTGGCACTAGTAGCACAATATATTGCTGACTTCAATTTTCTATATCAGGCAAGTAATTTGACTTGGGTTAACGGTGGACATGGAGATTTTCTATATATGTGTTCATACATGATAACAACTATTTCTTTAATAAATCTTGGTTCTGCTTTTCAAAAAATAAGAGAATCTTAGTATTTTATGGAAACAATACTACAAATCCCAATAAGGATAATAAAGGAACAAGAGCTGGTGATTGGTCCATTGGCTTGGGTAGAAGCCTCAAAAGTTTCAGGTCTTACTGTTGATTCTTCCCATTCTTCTGTTTCTTTAACTGGAGATGCTAAGGATGTGATAAACCGTCTTGTTGCTCAGTATGAAAGAATTTTTGGACAAGCATCTCACGCTGTTTGTCATGAAGCTGTGGAAGATTTAATTGCCAAAATGCCTGCTGAAGAAGTACCATCTAGCCTCCGATAATACTATGCCAGAGACTGACAACAACCCAATTTCTTCCGATGAATACAAAAAAGTTACGGAAGAATTATATAAACGCAATCTTGAATTAGCTAAATTATATAAACAAGTTGAAAGTTTAAATCATGAG
>JAIOPY010000078.1 GCA_021413625.1 Candidatus Nomurabacteria bacterium
ACTTATTTGTTTTGTTTTATCTTATTTATCTCCTCTCTGTTTGTTTTTAATAAAGAGAGTTTATATTCTCCACTTAAAGCTTTAGCCTTGGGAGGAGTCATTTCTAGTATCAGCGTTTATTTAAGTCCTGCATTGTTTAATCTCAACTTATATTTTTTAAATAATTCCAACAATGCTGGCACTTTTGGCAACACCACTTACGCCGGACTTTTTTTAGTTTTTTCAATTTTTTCTGCCTTAATTTTGTTCTTTAAAGAAAAAGATAAAATTAAAAAAGCTCCTCTCTGGTTATTGTGTACCTTAATTATATTTTTATGTCCTATTTTCCTCAATACTAAGGGTATATTTACAGGTAATTTATCAGGACTACTCTCTTTTATTGGTGAAGCAAGAGCTGGGTTTGTATCTATTGTTTTAGGGCTACTAATAGCATTAATTTTATATTTATATTTTGACAAGAGAAAAACTTTTTCTTTTGTAGCTAAAGTATCATTGGTTTTAACTATCTTTGGAAGTATGTGGTTAACTTATGGTTTGTTTAATAACGAGTCAAGATTTCATAATTTAGTGGTTAAAAGCGGAGAAGAGAGCCGCTTCATATATTGGAGAATGTCTACTATTAGTATAGGGCAAAACCCTGTTATGGGTATTGGCTTAGAGAATTTTCCTTCTATATATCAAAAGTATTTTGACCCTATACTTTTGTCTCCTGGGTATCCTGACGGAGCTTGGACTGATAAACCCCATAATAATATTCTAGAGATTGCCTATTCTGGCGGTTTAGTTGGCCTTATGTTTTATCTTTCTTTAGTTGGTTTTATCTTAATATCTCTTATTCAAAAAGTCAGAACATCAGAATCTATTGAGCGGGCAACTGGCGCCCTTTTATTTGGCCTTTTGACCGCTTATTTTTTTCAATTATTTTTTGCCTTTGATACAATCTCTAGCTTGCCGACGTTCTTTATAACTATAGCTTTAGTTTCTGTTTTTTGTTTTGGAGAACCAAAATTAACAGAAAAGAGATATATTAATAAATACCTTAAAATATTTTTTGTTGTATTTTTTATTATATTAACTTTTCTTATGATTTATTTCTTTTCTTGGAAGGTAGGGCAAGAGTCCAAGATGCTTAGAAAAATGAATAGTATTCCTGTGGAAGAAAGGATATCTGTATTTAAAAATACGATAACTAAATCGGGTGCAGTAGGTATAGCTACAGAGTCACAATATATTGACCTTGTGGTGGCTAAATATAAAAGCAATTGGTCAACTTATAGCTTAGAAATACGAGCAAAAGTAAAAAAAGAATTAGAGTATTTGTTTGAATACTCCAAACAAAGGTCTGAAGAATATCCATCTGATTTTCGTATGGCACTTATGTCTGCCCGAATTGGCAATATGTTGTTTGATATTTCTAAAGTTAAGCAGTTAGAGTTTTTAGAAGTATCAAAAAAATATGGCGCTCGCGCTGTGTCTAATTCTCCGTTAAATGACATGGGCTATTTAACATTAGCAGAGACTTTTATTTTAGAAGGGGATTTAGATAGAGCTATGAAATTTGCAGAGATGGCTGTAAATTTAAATCCCATTGTTCCTAAGTTTCACAACCTAGTTATCTATATAGCTAGATTGAAAAATAGTCAAAGACTAATTGATGAAAAAATCAAAGAGGCTAAAAAGTATATTCCAAATTATGAATATTTGGTTAAGTAACAACTTATGATTTTACAGTTTCCTTCATATAATACTTATGTTATAGTATTCCTACCATGAAAGTACTTGTTGTTGGAGGAGCAGGATACATAGGTGGAGCAGTAACAGATGCTCTTCTTGAAAAGAAAATACCCTTTACTGTTTATGACAGTCTTTTATACGAGCACTTGTATTTAAAACCTGTAGATTTTATTTTTGGTGATATACGTGATACAGAAAAATTAAGTAAAATATTACCCCAATATACACACGTCATTTGGCTGGCGGCTATAGTTGGGGACCCAGCTTGTCAAATTAAGCCTGAACTCACTGTAGCGGTCAACCAAGATGCGGTGAAGTGGCTTAGTGAAAATTATGAGGGCAGAATTGTTTTTATTTCTACGTGTTCAGTATATGGACAACATGATGATGTTTTAGATGAAAATGCTCCAACTAACCCTTTATCCCTTTATGCGCAGACTAAACTTGCTGCTGAGGCTTACTTAAAAGGCAAGAATGCCCTTATATTGCGTCTTGGAACGGTATTTGGCGTTTCTGACGCCTTTTCTCGTCTTAGGATGGATTTAGCAGTAAACTACATGACTGCTAATGCTATAAAGAAAGGCAAGCTCTCTGTTTTTGGTGGTGACCAATGGCGTCCATTTATTCACGTTAAAGATGTAGGCAATGCCATAGTGAATAATTTAGACCATAGCGCCTCTGGTGTTTATAACTTAGCTTCTTTTAATATTACGATTAAAGAACTTGGAGAAATAATCAGCAAGATAACTAGTTGTAAGGTTGAATATGGTGAACAAAAATTTCAAGATGCTCGTAATTATCGTGTAAATAATTCTAAAGCAGCTAAAGACAGTATTTTTGATTTTAATAGTGCAAGGTTAATAGAAGATGGAGTAAAAGAAATTACTAATTTGATTCAAAATGGCAGAATTAAATATGCTGAGAGTGATGTGTATTTTAATGAAAGACATCTTGCTAACCTTCTAAAAAACAATGAACTTAAATAAAAAACCAGAAATTATAGAAGGGGGAATTGCTAGAGATGAAAGGGGACAGCTTACGTTTGCCAATAATTTTGGTATGAGCGATGTTAAAAGATTCTACATGGTTGAAAATTCATCACTTGATGTTGTGCGCGCTTGGCATGGTCATGCCAAAGAAGCTAAATACGTTTTTGTAGTTTCTGGTAGTGCTATAGTCGCAGCAGTTCATCTTGACGACCTTAAACAGCCGAATAAAGAAAATGAAATCCATAAATATGTAATTTCCGCCAAAGAACCAAAAATATTTTATATTCCAGGTGGTTACGCTAATGGTTTCAGGTCTTTAGAGCCAGACACAAAAGTTATCTTTTTTTCCACCTCTACCCTTGAAGAATCTAAAAATGATGACTTCCGTTTTCCAATTGATTACTGGGGTAAAGAAGTTTGGGAGAATAATTAAAATATTATGAAACGAGTTTTAATATTAGGAGTTACAGGTATGCTGGGGAGTGCTCTTTATGATGTTCTTAAAGAAAAATATTCTCTTGTTCTTAGCACTCGGGATGAAAAAAAAGTTGCTATTTTAGAGAAAACTTACGGAGATACGAGCAAGCACCAGATAGTTTCTTTTGATGTTGAAAAAGTATATCAGGAATTTGTTGAAAAAAAGGGATATCCTAGTAATTACCTTTCAAAATTTAAATCGGAAGTTGGTGAGGTTGATTATGTGATAAATGCTATTGGGGTCACCATACCATTTTCGTTAAAAAATCCTGCTTTAACTTTTTTTATCAATGGAGGCTTGCCACATATTTTAGCGCAAACATTTAAAAATAAATTTATCCACATAACTACGGACTGTGTTTATAATGGTAAAGAAGGTTTTCCATATGATGAAAATTCACAAAAGAGTCCAGTAGACATATATGGACTTTCTAAAAGTCTTGGTGAGCCGACGAGTTGCCTAACTTTAAGAACTTCTATAATAGGCAGGGAATTGGAAGGTTTTACTGGCTTTTTAGAATGGTTTTTACAACAAGAAGGCAAGGAAATTACAGGCTTTGCGGAACTCTATTGGAATGGTGTTTCTACGAAGGAATTTGCAAAACTTTGCGATAAAATAATATCAGAACCTGAGAAGTATCCTAAAATTGGATTGTATCATGTTTTTTCAACCCCTGTTTCAAAATATGAAATGCTTTTAAAATTTAAAGAAAAATTTAAAATAAATTGTGTAATAAAAGAAGACCACGAGAATAAATTAAATAGAACTTTAGCAACAGCGCATGAATTTAATTCTAAATTAAATATTGCTTCGTTTGGTGAGATGATAAATGAGTTATAAAAAGCGAAAGGCGGCCTGCGTTTTTTAACGCAAGGCCGCCACTGTGTTTGATGCTGCGGGTTCTCGCTATCAGCACAGGTCGTAATGACCTTAGAACCCATGCAGACGGAGATATTCGTCCGCCTCTTCCCACGATGCGCAGAAACCTTTCTCTTGGTATTCGGCGATGCGTGCGAGCATGTTGTTGTTGAAGAGCTGCCACGCCGAGGGCTGTCCAGCGAGCTCCTCGTTGGGTTCGTCGAATCTGAGCCCGTACTGCGGCGCTGGGATGACCAGGAGTGACATGTCGTCAGGGATTCTCGTGATGGTCGTGAGCCACGCACGCACCGAGTGGTATCCTGACGTGAAGAGGGCGACCTTCGCCCACGGATGTTTCTCCGCCATTGCGATGAGCGTCTGTGCTTGGCGGTGAGTGTTCAAGCTTGCCTGCGTTGCGTTGACGAACATCTTTTCCCGAGGGATGACCCCCGTCTGGATGAGCTGTTCGGCGAAGTGGCTGGCATTGAGATGTTCTCCGATATCTTCGGGGAGCATCAGGTTGTCGGGGCCGGTAATGAAAATATCCGGCATTACTCGCCGTGTTTCGCTAGCCTGAAGCTCTTCCCAGGAACGGCGCAAGCCGTCCACGAGCTTCCAGCCGTCTCCGGTGTATAGAACCCATGCGTCGGCCTTTGCCAACGTGTCGCTAGCTTTCGGCATGAGGCAGAAAGCCACTACTCTCGCTACTTGTTCAACGTTCATCTGTCTTTGCCTCCAAAATTCAACGGGCGTTCGTGAAAAAGATACCTTAAATTTCAGTTTGTGTCAAGTGTGGTTTGATTGTGTTTTCTTGTTAGAATACTTAAATGAAAAAATTTAAACTAGTAACACTCCTAGGTATTCGGCCAGACTATATACGGATGTTTAAGTTAATCAAGCTCCTAGACGAGGGGCAAAAAGAGCATAATTATGAACATATTTTGGTTCATTCCGGACAGCATTATGACCCAGAGCTTTTTGGTAATTTTCTTAAAGATTTAAATATAAGAACTCCGGACATTGATTTAGGCATAGGGCTTACTTTGAAAGAAAGGGGAGTAAATAACTATGCAGCTCAAACAGCGCTTTTAGACGAGCGAGTGTATGAAATGTTGGAAAAGGTTAAGCCCGATGCAGTAATGTATTTAGGTGATACAAATACAGTTCTTTCTTCTGTTATAGTAGCTCGCTATGGATTGCCAGTTATTCACCTTGAAGCAGGTGGTAGAAGCTTTGATTGGCGTATGCCAGAAGAGAAATGTCGTATTGTTATAGACCATCTTTCGGACGCGCTTTACAGCTATTTACCTCGTTATAAAGAGTTACTTTTAGCGGAGGGCATAGCTGATTTTCGGGTGCTTGCAATCGGCAATATAATTATGGACGCTGTAAATGAATGGAAGGATAAAATTGCAGAGTCTCGTGTTTTGGCAACAGTTGGTGTTGAGAATAAAAAGTTTATATTAACAACAATTCACAGAGAAGAAAATATTTCCAAAAAAGAAATTTTGGAGAATAAACTTAAAGATATGTTGAAATTTTCAGAAGAAAAAGGTTTGCCTATTGTGTTTCCGGTAATGCCGAGAACTTGGAATAATATTGAAAAGTTTGGGCTTGGTGGTTTAATTGAAAATAAAGCATTTATTAAAACCAAGCCGTTAGGTTTTTTTGATTTTTTACGTCTAGAGGCAGAAGCCCGACTGATTGTTTCTGATAGTGGCACTGTGCAAGAGGAAGCATTGATTGTTGGTACACCCTGTGTTATCACGAGGCGTTCTACTGAGCGACCAGAAACTATTTCTGCAGGTGCGACTATTCTTGAAGGTTTTGAAGGAGAAGGAACTCTTTATGCTAAGATGGCTGAAGCTTGGGATATGAAAACTGACTGGGATAGAACGATATTAAACCCAGAAGGGGGTAGTCCAAGCGAGCGTGTTTTTGAAGATTTGATGTCTAAAATTCAAGAAGGATATTTTGGTAAGTCTAGAGATTATGAGAATATAAAAAATAATTCTTTTGTGCGTAAAGCATATAGTAAAAAAATATAGCTATGTTTAGTATAAAAAAGTATATTAAAAAAATAGTTGAGAGCTTGCCTTTATATTTCCAAAAGAAAATTTACTTAGCTTGGCATTATTTTAATAATCCTTTTTTAGCAGTTTCTTTATCTCGTTCCGTAAAAACGTATGGGTTGGATTTAACCGAAGAAGACAAAAAAGTTAGGGTTATAGGTTTTTTAAAAATTCATAATGAGATGAGTTTTGGTAATTTAGAGCGAGTATTAAAACATTTGAAGGAAATTTGTAATGAGATAGTTGTTTGTGATTGTGAATCAACTGATGGCAGTGCCGAGTTTGCTAAAAAATATACAGAACATGTCCTATATGAGAAAAATGATTTTCAGCATGAGATGAAAGTTAAACAAACTATGCTGGACTATACTATTTCATTGAATCCAGATTGGATTTTTTGGTTAGATGCCGATGAGGTGGTTGAAAGAATAGGTGAGATGGGGGGTATCCGTAAACTATGTGTTTTAGGTGATAAAGAAAAAATAGATGCATTTGAATTTCCAGAAATAAATCTTTGGAAGGACACTAAACATTACCGAGATGATGAATTTTGGGCGAAGGGGTTATTTGTTCGGCTCTGGAAGAATAATGGAAAATTAAAATTTGAAACAGCTACAGGTTTGCATAAGCAACAACACCCTGTAGGGTTAAATAATATACAGAAAAGTGATTTGTCGGTAATTCATTACGGTTTTTCTTCTCCAGAGATTATTCAGCAAAAATATGAACGTTATAAAGCTAATGGTCAATCTGGATTTGCTCTTGAACGCATATCTCCATCTAGTGATAAAGGTGTCGTATTGAAAGAACTAAATATTGACCTTATCCCTTTATCTGCTCTTAAGGTTGTGGTGGTTGCTCTTATATATAGGTCAACTGGATATGCTGACTTCGTGTATAAGTCCTTCCTTAAACACTCTGAAGGAGCTGAGTTCTTATTTATTGCAAACGACGCTACTCCAAAAATCAAACAATATCTTTCAGAAAAAAATATACCCCATTTAATTTTTGATAATGAAAATAAGGAAGAATATTATTTAAATAGAGTTTATAGGGCTTGGAATTACGGGGGAATGAATGCCCCTGGAGATGTTATTGTTTTTGTAAATTCTGATATGGCTTTTACTAAGGGTTGGCTAACTAATTTATTAAAGAATATTACAAAAAACAGAATTGTATGTTCTCGTCTTGTGGAAAGTGGCAAGTTATTGAGTGGGCAATATGCTATTGCAAAAAACTTCGGACAAACATACAATGAATTTAGTGAGACAGAGTTTACGGAATATGCAGAAAGTA
>JAIOPY010000002.1 GCA_021413625.1 Candidatus Nomurabacteria bacterium
GCACTTCACCTGGTGCTAGTACTAATACTACTGTTCTTTCTCAGCCAGGAAGTGGCGCAAGTATGACCCTCTTTGATTCCAATGGACCGATTACGCCCGCAGGTTCTTTCACTCAAAATTGTACAGTTGGAAGTCCAAATAATGCAGCGATGTATGTAATAACACCAATTGACCCTGCTCAGTATGCTCAGTCCTCTTACTACGGACAAAGTAGTTACTATGGTCAGTCATCTTATTATGCACAATCTTCTTATTACGCCCAGTCTTCATATTATGGTCAATCTTCCTACTACGGACAGAGTAGTTATTACGGTCAATCATCCTACTATGCTCAATCTTCCTATCTTCCTTATTGTAATGACTCTCAAGGTTGTTGGCCGAATGGCTGCCAGCGAGAGAATGTAAACTGGTGTTGTAGCGGAACCGAATCTGTGCCTCAAGTGGGTGAGTGGTGTTAATAATTGTCTCTTTTTCGCAATTTTCTGCTATAACTTATACATGGACAGACTGGAAGCACAAAAAAGAATAACCAAACTTCGCAATGAGATAGCTCGGCTCCGAACCGAATACCATATCAAAAACACTCCTAATGTTACCGATGACGTGTATGATTCTTTGACGCGAGAATTAAAATCTCTATTAGAAAAATACCCCGAATTCAAAGACCCAAATTCTCCTGAAAATAGAGTAGCGGGCAAACCTCTAGATAAATTTGTGAAAGTAAAGCATAAAAACCGTATGCTTTCTTTGAATGATGTTTTTAATGAAGAAGAGTTATACGATTGGGAAAAAAGAATTAAAAAGTTATTACCTGTAAATACTAAAATAAATTATTTTTGCGAAGCAAAGTTTGACGGCTTGGCAGTGTCTCTTATTTACGAAAACGGAGAATTTGTCAGGGGGGCGACAAGGGGGGACGGCTTTGTGGGTGAAGATATAACAGAGAATTTAAAAACAATACACTCCATTCCTCTTACACTAAACAAAATAAATGGTGAAATTCCAAAATATTTAGAAGTGCGTGGTGAGGCAGTACTTTCTAAAAAAACTCTACATAAATTAAATATTCAAAATGAAAAAGAAGGTAAGCCCTTGTTTGCTAATACCAGAAACGCAGCAGCAGGGAGCTTGCGTCAGTTAGACCCTAAGTTAGCGGCTGATAGAAAGCTGGATTTTTTTGCTTACGACCTTTATTTGACTACGCCAGCACAGGTTTTTTCTTTCGCTCCTCGCGCAGCTACCGCCTTGTCGCTCAACAAAAAACCTGTGCTGGCTTCGCACTCCACTAAACACCAATTTCTACGTGAACTTGGTTTTGAAGTGGACACGCATGATGCTGTTTGTAAAAATTTATCCGAAGTAATGGATTTTATAAAAAAGTTTGAAAAGAAGCGCGCAAATTTTTCGTATGGAACTGACGGTATTGTAGTTTCGGTTGATAACTTGGAATTACAAGAAGTTTTAGGCGTGGTGGGCAAGGCGCCGCGATACATGGCAGCCTTTAAATATCCCGCCGAGAGAGCGACGACTGTGGTGAAAGATATAAAAGTAAATGTTGGGCGCACGGGCGTGCTTACCCCGCTTGCAATTTTTGAACCAACTCTTGTTGCCGGCTCCACGGTTTCCAAAGCAACTCTCCATAACATGGATCAAATAGAACGTTTGGGGCTAAAAATAGGAGACACGGTAGTGATAGAAAAAGCAGGCGACGTGATTCCGAAAGTTGTGGAAGTTTTAGTAAAAATGCGTACTGGTAAAGAGAAAAATTTCAAAATGCCTTCTGTTTGTCCTGTTTGTGGAGGAAAGATAGAAAAAAGACAAGCGGGGAATCTTCGTATTTTTGAGCCCCGAGGGTCCCAACCAGTAATCAGGGAAGGGCACAGGGGGCAAAAATACGAAGAAGTCACGTTCAGTGTTGCTTTTTACTGCGCTAACCCAAAATGTCCCGCAAAAAATGAAAGGTATTTAGAGCATTTTGTATCTGTGTTTGATATATATGAAATGGGTCCGAAAATTTTAAGACGTTTTAAGGATGAAGGGCTAATTACTGATGCGGCAGATATTTTTACGTTGGAAAAGGCAGACATTGCTTCCATGGAGCGTTTTGGTGAAAAATCTGCAGAAAATATTATAGAAGAAATAAAAAATAAAAAGAGAATTCCGTTATCAAAATTTCTTTGGGCGCTGGGAATATTGCATGTGGGTGAAGAAACTGCGCGGGATTTAGCGATTAATTTCGGCACTTTAGATAAACTCATGAATGCAAGTATTGAAGAAACAAATGAGATAGAAAACATAGGTCCTGCTGTTTCGGAGAGTGTTTATAATTTTTTTCGCGAGAGAAATAACCTTAATTTTATAAAAAAATTAGAAAAAAATGGGGTAATAATAGAAAAAGCCGAAAAACAAAAAGCCGGTAAATTTAAAGGACTAACTTTTGTTTTAACTGGCACCTTATCTAAAATGTCTCGGGAAATTGCTAAAGAAAGAATATTAAAAGAGGGGGGTAAAGTTTCTGGCTCGGTTTCAAAAAATACTTCTTATGTGGTCGCTGGAGTTGAAGCTGGTCGTTCAGACTCTGAGAGTCTTCAGACTCGAATGAGTTCTAAACTAAAATCGGCTGAAAAATTAGGGGTAAAAATTTTGGATGAGCAAAAATTCTTAAGTATGCTAAACTAGCTTCTAATATTGGAGGCGTCGCATAGCGGTCTAGTGCACCACCTTGGAAAGGTGGCATGGGGTTACTCCCATCGTGAGTTCAAATCTCACCGCCTCCGCATTGTTAAAATATCGCTATTTTTATCTAGTTTTAAGAATGGCAAATAAGGACTTTTGAATTGATATTTCTGCATGGTTTGGTTTTTGAATGAAAGGTTCCAAACTATGTTAATTATCCACAGTTTCTATTGTGGTCTAATATATTGACATGATAAAGTTTAAGGGCATAAATATTTTTATGATCTCAAAAAATTATCGTTCTTCTCGTGATGTTCTAAAAACCTTCGTAGTAATTTTTGCTGGACCAACAACTTTATTGGGTGTTAGCTTGATACTTTTTTTATTACCGACTCATGTTTTTGCCGCCATGACTGCGACAGACCAAATGAACGGAACTGTAGAGATAGACTCTGATGGAAGTTCTCCGTTCATAGTTTGTTACGATGCAACTTACAATATTCCTGATAATAACTTACATTCATCAGCACAAGCCAGTGCGAGTGTTCCTTTTTTGATGGCTTCTGGAACAGGTTTCCAAAGCCCAGGCAATTTGATTGTTAATGGTGTCCCGGGTTTTTACACTTGTTTTGGTTATTATGGCGTGAATATGCCCCCTTGGCCTGATACGGAATTGGTTTGGGAAAATGCTGACGAATGGGTGGAATTTTATTGGGATGGAAGCAACGTTGCAAACTCTGTTCCTCTGGCAAGCAATATTACAACTGACACTACTTTATATCAAAGGTTTAAATACTTAGTTTCAGGAAATATTGAAATAACCTCAGGAGATACCCTTACTATTGAACCGGGTGCAAGAATTAAATTTGACGATACTACTTCAAGTAGTCTTACCGTAAGTGGAACTTTGAACGCTCTAGGTTCTGAATTGTTGGGTAAAATCAGGTTTAGTTCTAGTGATACAACTCCAGAAGAAGGAGATTGGGGAGGAATTATTGTTGAGTCAGGTGGAGTAGCTAATTTTGATCATGTTTCAATAAGTCATGCGGGAGGAGGTACTTATGATTCGGGAATTTATAATAATGGTGGAACAGTTTCAGTTGAAAACTCTCACGTTATTTATAGTGAACATTATGGTATTAAAAATTCTTCGGGAACTACCACAATAGATAACGTAGATGTGGGATTCAATGATTACGGGGTATATAAATCGGGCGGTACCGTTACAGTTAATAACGGCGTGATACATGACAATACTACGTCTGGTGTTTACAACAGTACAGTTAGCAGCGTTGACGCTGAAGACAATTACTGGGGAGATGCAACGGGTCCTTCTGGAAGTGGGCCGGGAAGTGGGGATTCAGTGTCTACCTACGTAGATTATGATCCATGGACTGAAGAAATTCATTATATAACCAATGAAATATACCCAGAAGAATGTGAAAATTTCAATGAATGCACATCAGTTTATGACAACCAAATAGAATGGAAAAATGTAAATATCGTTTCTTATACCACAGAACTATCTTCTGCACTTTCTACCTGGGATGCTGAAGGTAGTATAGATATGGTAGAGGATAATTCGACTCCAACATTGGAGTTTTACCAACTGTCAGATGGTGACTTACCTTGGGCGGGTCAGTGGGTTGCTCAGGAATCCCCAGACCAAGTTCAATTAAACAGCTATTATTTATCTTTAATAACTTCCAATGAAATACAAAATGCTATTACACATGAAATTGGACACTCATTGGGACTTTTTCACAGCTATTCGGGAAATATAATGTATTTTTTAATAACACCTCAAACATCTCTTGGAACTCAGGATGAAGAGGATTATAATTACTTATGGCCATAAAAATGAGCAGTAAAAAAAATAAATATATATTTCTAGGTACGTTAATTTTTTTGGTAATACTGGGTTTGCATGCAAATTTAATAAAACTTCCAATAACTAAGTCATACCTTTTACCCACTATTGACTGGGCCCCAGAAGCAAAAAGTCCATATGGGTTTTCTGCGAGATTTAGAGCTAAAGTAATAAAGAAAGTTGGGAATGAACACCCACGACATCTTTTGTCGGGAGTAGAGGGAATACCGCAGACTCAATATGAAGTTGAATTGATTCAAAATTATAATACATCAAAATTACCTCAAAAAATGATAGTGAATCAAATCGGGTTAGGTTATAAGAACGGCATACTTTATTCAGCACAAGGTAGCTCATTATTACAGCCAGGAGAAGTTTATGATTTCCATGCCGGGTATCGTGTGTTAGAAAAATGGTTTGAATTCAACCCTAACGATATTAAATTAATAGGAGAAAGCACAAGGAGTATTGAACCAATATACGTAGCAGATTTTTCTAATGACGAAGTTTTGGTAGGTGCCTCACACAACATATTTGTAGGTAAAATAGTAGGCCAAGCAGGAAGTAAAGAACGTGGTATTGGTCCTGAAACCCAACTTCAGGTGGAGGTGATAGAAAATATAAAAGGAAAATTGGAAGGGCAGGTCACTGTTAGCCAACAAGGAGGGTACAAAGATGGGATATTGTATGTCGTAGGAGAAGGCAGGGATGCTCTGAAAAAAGATGGAGAAAATTCTTTTCTTCTTAAAGAGGGATCTACGTATCTTCTTGCAACAAGATATAATGAAAAAGAAAATTGGCATACGCTAAACTCTTTTCCCTCAGCTTCTAAATTAATTACGTCAAAAAATATAAGCGGAAAAGAGTTGAGGAATATAGCTAGGAGTGATCCAAGAGTAAACCAGCTTAAACAAGCATATCCTTACGAGGTTCTTCTTGAAGCTGATATAAAAAGTGGTAAAACCCTTAATAGTTATAAATCACTGGTAGAAAGCATGAAAGCAAGGCACGTAGCGGAGAATCAGGCAGTAGAGCTGATTGGAGTAGACGTTAGCATAAAGGCAAGTTTGGAGTCACTACAAGCAAATAGTGAAATTATGGGTAGCTCCTCAACTAGTAAATGTGATTTAGCTTCGAATTCTATAAAAGAAATAACAGAAATATCAAAAGGGTTTTCGTCTTGTATGTCTGGAGGTGAATTTTGGGCTGTAGCTATTCAGTTAAAAGAAAATCCTACCATGGAAGTTTGGTGTGTAGACAGTTCAGGTCAATCAAAGAAAGAAACACTCGATGGCACTCCTAGCCAAAAAGAAATCGATGCACTAGTCACAGATGGAAAAATAGCTAAGTGCGACTAGTCTAAAGCAGTGTCCTTTTGTTTATATCTAACAACAAACTGGTTCCAACTTCGTACCACACTCTCCGCAATTTTATGGTATAATTAAGCTATTATAAGAATTTAATTTTTTATATTATGCAAATTACAGTAAATTTATGGGCGGTATTAGTGGCAGCTATAGTTCATATGGCTGTGGGTTTCTTTTGGTATGGTCCGTTATTCGGCAAAACATGGAAGCATCTAATGGGCTTTACTAATGAATCTATGAAGCACATGAAGCTTACCCCGCATCAGTCTATTGCTATGGGTTTTGTTACAGCGTTTATAATGGCTTATGTTCTTGGTTACTTAGGATTACTTTTAGGGGTTTTTGGTGTAGCAGGCGCTTGGAAACTAGCTTTTTGGATGTGGCTGGGATTCTTGGTTACTAACACAGCTAGTAGTTATATTTGGGAAGGGAAGCCTTTTAAGTTATTTCTTTTAAATGCAAGCGCGCAACTAGTTTCTTTATTCTTAATGGCTCTTGTTTTGGTGACGTGGTAATACATTATGTATAAAAGTATTTATTTCCTGCTTTTGTTGAATTTAATTGTTTTTATCTCAACATTATTTTTTTCAACACAACCGTTACTTTTATTTATAGTTTATTTTATTGCGAGCGTTATTCTTTTACTCATTAAAAGAAACGACTTTATGTTGTTTTCTATTGCGGTTATTTTTTCAGTAGTATTTGAATCAATAGCAGTGTCTTATGGTGTTTGGAGTTATCCTGCAGTTAGTAATTTGCTTCAAGTCCCTGCTTGGATATTTTTGATGTGGGGAGTGGCTGCGGTTTCTGCTTATCGGCTAGGTTTACATTTAGCGCATAAAAGGTTATGAAAATTCTTATCATTGGTGGCGGTATAGGAGGTTTAGCAACCGCAGGGTTTCTAGAAAAAAAAGGTTTTGAGGTTCACTTGGTTGAACGCGCTCCCGAATTTAAACATATTGGTTTTAGTATGACCCTATTTCCAAATGGGCGGAGGTTGCTACGAGAGCTGGGTATAGATGATGGAGTGGGTAAAGCTGGTTATGAGCTTCCTTGGTTTGAGCTTGCAGATGCTAAAGGGCATATGGTCTTTTAGTTGAGAATTTGAAAAATACTAAACTCTATTTAGGGACTACAGTAAAAGAATTAAAAAATGAGCTGGAAAAAGTTCATGTTGTTTTAAGTGATGGCTCCAAAGAAACTTTTGACCTAGTTGTTGCTTCGGATGGTATCCATTCTGAAATTAGAGAAGAATTTTTTGGACATAAACAGGTTTCTTTTTATGATTGGTCTCTTAGGTTTTTTTGGGTGCCGGCTCACATTCCAGTGCCTAAAGGAGCATTATGTTTATCCAAGGAGGGTTGTAATTTTGCTCTTTATCCTACTTTTGGTAAATGTTGTGTAGGTATATATGAATACAATCCTAAACACATAAGTCATCCACCTTTAGCCGTTGATGGCTTTTTACCGTATCTTAAACGTCATGGTTGGACGGCAGAGCACCTAAAAGACTTGGCCAAGGAAGCTAAAGAAGGACACCAGTATTATGACCATCTTCGTCATGTGGCTGTTGATAAATGGTATAAAAAAAGATTAGTGCTGTTAGGGGACGCTAGGCATGGACTTTCTCCCATTACTGGCATGGGAGCTTCTATGGCGCTTGAGGATGGTTTTGTGCTTGCGGATGAATTAGCCAAAGTAACTCCAGACAATATTAATATGGCGCTAGAACAATACTCTAAACGTCGTGATTTTAGAATCAAAAATGTAGTATCTTTAAGTAAGTTTGTTGAAAAATTTTATTTTATAAAGTCTCCATTAGGCAGGTTGATGCGTGATTTCGTGGCAAATTTATTACCAGAGAAATTCTTGCTGAATAAATTGAGAAAAGTTCTGGAAGAAAAAATTTAATGAAAAAAGTTATTGTTTTAAATAAAAAAGAAGGAGAGACTCCACTCCAAGCTCTAGATAAGTTTCGTGTAAAAAATAAGGAGTATAAATATATAAAAATGACCTATGCTGGACGCCTAGACCCAATGGCTAGCGGGCTGTTGTTGGCGCTTGCTGGCGAAGAAACAAAAAATAAAGAAAAGTATTTAAAACTTAAAAAAGAATATGACTTTGAAGTTTTATTTGGTTTTGCCACCGACACATATGATATT
>JAIOPY010000080.1 GCA_021413625.1 Candidatus Nomurabacteria bacterium
TTTATTTTTTGTATTTCTGCTTGCGCTACAGAAGAGCCACCATCGTCTTCAGTTAAAAGTTTCTTATACTCAAAATCTGCATTTTTAATTGCTAAATTGCGCGTATTCAATGCCTCATTGTATGCGTTTAAATTTGTAGTATAAGAAGCACTAGCTTTATTTGGTAAATCCAAATACCAAATAGTATTTTCATATAAAGAAACATCTTCTGGAAAAGATATGTATAAACCTCTAGTGCCTAAAGGAGTTGAACCCTCTTCATTTATAACTATCTCTGAGCGCTCTAAGTTATAAACAAAGACACTCAAATCTGACGAGGAGCCACCACCTTTTTGAATATTTAGTTTGTATTGCCCCTCAGCGCCTTTGTAAGCTCCAGTAATGATAGGCGTAGTTACTCCATAGTTATTGGAATTTGGAATCAACTCTAAATCATCGGAGAGTAAAGTCCGATACGCATTTTCAACCTTTGTATTTTCTTGCGCTGTTACTTTTTCCAATTCTTCTTTGGCATTTTCCAAATCAACATTGGAAGTTTTGGAATTTAATTCTTTTATTTTCAAATCAGCTAATAAATCCCCAATTTCTAGCTGAGCAAGAATCTGCCCTTCAGTAACACTTTGGTTATTTTTTACAAAAATATGACTAAGTCTTCCAGAAGCTGCAAAACCCAAATCGGCTTTATCGCTCGTGGTAACCTTTCCAGAGAGCATTACAGACTGTTCAATGGTTGCTTGTTCTACTACATAACTTTCAACACCATTTTCACCACCACCAAAAATAAAATATAGTAAAAGGACGAGGATTGGCGCTCCAATAAAGAAATATTTCTTGTGTTTTTTAACAAAATCAAATTTATTTTTCATATTATTATAGATAATAACATAAATAATTTTTTCTGTAAAAATTATTTATTATTTCAACAATTTAGTAAAAGCGTCACTAAGCTTTTTTATAGAATCATCATCAAACAAAGAAAGGACGAACACTTTCTTTTTAGATTTTCCTGTGCCGAGCTTTTCAAAATCTTTTTTTGCTTTTTCTATAACTTTTGGACTTAAAGCTACATCGCTCTTAGTTAAAATTATTATTTCATCCTTAGATGCAAGTCCATCTTTACCTAAATCAAGTTTTTTATCATATTTTTCAAGCTCCTTGCGAATTTCTTTATAACTTTTTAACATGTTCGCGTTTTCAAAAGAAACCAGGTGTGCCAACATTTTAGTACGTTTAATGTGGCGTAAAAATTTTACTCCCAAACCCTTACCTTCTGATGCGCCTTCTATCACTCCTGGGATATCTGCAATAATACGACCATAAAAAGCCCCTAAGTTTGGGTCTAAGGTGGTAAAAGCATAGTCGCCAACTTTTGCTTCAGCGTTAGTAAGTGCATTTAGAAGTGAAGATTTGCCAGCATTCGGCAACCCAATAAGTCCGATGTCCGCAAAAAGTTCAAGCTCTATTTTAAATTCTGCTCTTTCACCATCCTGCCCTGGACGCCACTCTCTTGGAGTAGTATTTACAGAGCTTTTAAAATGCTCATTGCCGAAACCGCCATAGCCTCCTTTTAATAACATTATTTTTTGACCAGCTTCTTCTAATTGCCAAGTTTCATCAGTGGAAAGGTTGGTAATAATTGAGCCCACTGGCAATTCTAAAACAAAATCTTCTCCATTTGCGCCATGCAAGCTTTTATTGCCACCATCTTCTCCACGCCCAGCAATAAATTTTTTCTTCGCTTTATATTTTGAAAGTATATGCACATCTTGCACTGCTTCCACGTAAAAATTGCCTCCACGGCCACCATCACCACCTGAAGGTCCGCCTTTAGGCACGAACTTTTCTTGTCTAAAGCGAACAACGCCGTCGCCTCCGCGACCAGCCTCCGCGTAAATTTTCATTTCATCAATAAATGCCATATATTTAAGATTCTATAGCAATTTGAGCTAATTTGATAGCCCCTTCCTTAGATTGAGCTACAGCTAGAAATCTGGTGCGGTGACAAAATACTGCATCTGGAACACCTGAAACATTTATTAAATCTTCATCCCGAAGCCCTGCCCAGAGTGCTGGAAAATCTTTTTTATTTTTAAAACTAGATAAATCAACTCTTTCTGCTTTAGCCGACCAGCCACCCCCAGCTTTTGGATAAATTACAAACAAAGGTTCGGGAAATTTACGTAAAGTTTCTTCATAAGGATATTTTTTATCCAAAACTATAATTCTTTTATCTTGGGTATTTTGATAAATCTCCATAACTGTATTTTGAGCCTCTATAGCATCTTTGGCTTGAATTATTTCTTTACTTAAAATATTTTTAGCAATTTCTACACATTCCTTAAATCCTATAAGTAAATTGTCGTTACTGAAATTTCTCCAAGTAGGATAAAAAGCATAAAAAGCATTGTGAATAAAATATGGTTTAATTTCACTTTTGAAATCAACCAGACTAATCGCATTATCTGCTGCATCTATTGGTGAAACTAAATTTTTTTCAATAAGGTCAAATGCTTTTTGGTCTCCACACAATCCTAAACCAAACTTTTTCCAGACTAGACCAAAAGATGCATATTCAATACCATTTGTGTGTTTACCTGCGCCGCCTATTTGATGGTGGTCAAATCTATTTGATTTTTCATCATATACTCCTCCAACATCAAAAACATAATCTCCTGTTTCTAAAATCTTTTCTTCCCGAGTCCTGATTAATTCGTATTGTTCCCCTTTTGCTTCCAGCATTAGCATAAGTGTAGCGCAGGCAAAAATATCATCCGTATGAAAAGAACCGTCGTGGGTAATTAATTTTTTTGTTAATTGATTCATATTTAATAAAAGAAGAATGGCGCAGTGGGAAAAAATTGCAAAGGGCGAAACTCTAAAACTCTAAAAAAGGGAGTCCACCGCTTCTTTGACGACACTACCATCCGCCTTACCTTTTAATTCCTTCATCAAAGCAGACATCAACACGCCTTTTTTGGAAGCATCAGAAATTCCTAATTCATCTTTCTTGGCGAAGGCAATTTTCACAACTTCAGCTTTGTCCATCAACTTTGGTAAATAAGTTTCTAAAATTGAAAGTTCAGCTTCTTCTTCTTTTACTAAATCTTCCCTACCTCCCTTTTTGAATTGCTCAATGGAATCTTTCCTTTGCTTAGCAAGCTTAGCGATAACCGCTAAAGCTTCTTCATCGGTTAGCATGTCTTGGGGCTTTTTATTCTTAGCCACCAATTCATTAGTGAAAGCTGCAGACATTGCCCTGAAAGCTTGAAGCTTAAGAGCATCTTTAGCCATCATGGCTTCTTTTATTCCGTTTTTTATTTGTTCGTGAAGCATAAAGATAAAATAATATTGCTTTCTAAAACAACATTACTTTTTTAGTATAGCAAATTATGTTAAAATAATAAAATGAATAAATTAATTTTCTTTGATACGGAAACTACAGGCAATATGGAGAAAGATTTTTTATGCCAAATTGCATATAAAAATGGCACTGCAAATTTTACTGGACTTTATAAACCTCCAACTAAAATACCTCCAGAAGCCTCTGCAGTGCACCATATAACCAACAAAATGGTTGCAAACCTACCTACATTTGCTGAAAGTGGTGATTTAGAAAAAATTAAAAAACTTTTTGAAGGTGAAAACACCGTGGTTGTGGCTCACAATGCGCCTTTTGATTTAATGATGATAAAAAAAGAAGGCATTGAGCCAAAAAACTTTATCTGCACTCTCCGAGTTGTTAGGCATTTAGATAAAGATGAAAAAATTTCAAAATACAACTTACAATATTTGCGTTATTTACTAGAAATTGAAGTTGAAGCCACCGCTCACGATGCCATGGGCGATGTTTTGGTGTTGGAAAAACTTTTTGAACGATTAAAAAAGAAAATGGGAGAACAAGATAATCTGCCTGAAGAGGAAGTAATAAAACAAATGATAGAAATTTCTTCTCATCCATCCCTCCTGCATACTTTTAAATTTGGAAAACATAATGGTAAAAGAATTGAAGACGTTATAAAAACTGACCGAGGTTACCTAGAGTGGCTTCTAGAGCAAAAACTAAATGGCGACGGCATAGATGAAGACTGGATTTATACTTTGAAACACTATTTAAATAAATAATTTTTTATTTAAAAGAATTGACATAAGCCTTTTTTAATACATAATAAATTTAAAGGGGGTTCTTGTATGAGCGTCAAGCTGCAGGCGGGGCACCGAATCGTCTTCGGCATCACCGAAGATGAGAAGCTCATTGGCACCGTGTTTGAAAAGCACGGCAATGGTCGGGAAGTCGGCAAGATTGAAGCACCCGCCGAAGTGAACATCGGCGAGGGATTGGTGGAGTTTCTGGAAGGGTTGGTCGCGGAAGATGGGTTGTGCGTCGCTGGCATCCACTCCAACACGTTTGACATCCTGGAGGCAGGGTCCACGGTGGAGTAAGCGCAGAGATGGCGGAGGTTCGCGCTGAACCTCCGCCG
>JAIOPY010000001.1 GCA_021413625.1 Candidatus Nomurabacteria bacterium
AGTGACATTTGATTTTACGTAAAAAATCAGTAATATTTCAACAAACGTAGCACAATGGAGGTTCCATGAATTTGCACGAGTTTGTGAGCGGCAGAGGCAGAGCGTTGTTGGGCAGAAGCGAGAGCGGTATGCTCACGATTTCTTTGCCCGCCCCCCAGGTCCCTGGGGTGAAGATTGTCGGCGACGACGTGGTGTTCGCCGGGGCAACTTTTGAGGATGCGTTCTCCGAGTTCGTGTCCTTCAACGAGGCATGCGCTCTCCTGCGACGGCGGGGGTTCCTGGATTTCACCCTCGCTCCCAAGCTGGACGTTCTGCCAGGTCTGCGGTGGTTCTGCAAGATTGGTTCCGCCAAAGACCCTGTGTGGGCGCCCGTTCTCGGAGGTGAGGCGAGCAACTGGGGTTTCACCCCGCTTGGCGCGGCAGTCGCTGCGCTTGCCGGCGGTCCCCGACGAGACAAAGACAAGAGAAAGTCCTGATTTATCGCGCCGGTCGCGGAATTCTTCCCAGAATTCCCCCGGCGCGAAACACTTTATATCTGTGTTATAATTTTTACGTGAATACAAAAAATTTACCAACTGAAGAAGAATTGAAACAAAAGTTAACTCCCGAACAATATAAAGTTTTAAGAGAAAAGGGGACTGAAGTGCCTTTTTCTGGTAAATATGTACATGAAAATAAAGACGGCACATATTCTTGTGTGGTTTGTGGTAATCCACTTTTTACTTCTGACGCTAAATTTGATTCTGGCACCGGTTGGCCATCGTTTGATAAAGCAATTCTAGGTTCTGTAAAAGAAATTACAGATAATTCTTTAGGGATGGAGCGGACTGAAATTGTTTGCGCTAAATGCAACTCTCACTTAGGACATGTATTTAATGATGGCCCCACTCAAACAGGCAAGCGGTATTGCATGAACTCTGTTTGTCTTGATTTAGAGGAGAAATAATTTGTTTTATCACTCTGAATAAGTTAATCTATAAGTATGATATTTTCTGAAGATGTCTTAATACGAACAGCTATTTTTGTTTTAGCTTCTTGCGGTTTTTTAGTAGCAAAACATATTTATAAACACAAGAAAGCTAACCAAAAACCATTAGTTTGCCCTATCAGGTTTGATTGTAACGCTGTGGTTCATAGTGACTATTCCAAACTATTTGGTGTCCCCTTGGAAGTTTTTGGTATGTTGTATTACTGTCTAATAAGTTTTTCTTATCTTTTTTTGGTCTTTATGCCTAGTGCTATGCCTGCTTTTTTGATTAATCTACTAATAGGTCTTTCGTGTTTTGCTTTTTTGTTTTCTGTATATCTTATATCGGTGCAGATTTTTATTTTAAAGAAAGGCTGTTCTTGGTGTATAGTTTCTGCTTTTATTTCTATGATAATTTTTATTTTGACCATAACACATTATCATGTTAGTGACGTTCTAGGGTTATTTAATTAATATATTGATATAAAATACTGATATCAAGCAAGATATTAGAAATAAGATAACTCCAGAACCATGGTCAATTTCCATTCCAGATGCACTTAGTGCACTTAAAACATCTTTTCTTGGTTTGTCAGATAAAGACGCCAAAGATAGGTTCCAAAAATATGGCAGCAATGATTTTCATAGTAAAGAAAAAACTGATGTCGTCTATTTATTCTTAAAACAATTTGTAAGTCCACTTATATTTTTACTATTAGGCGCAGCGTTTTTAACAGGTCTGCTTGCGGAATGGATAGATACCTTAGTTATAATTTTTGCTGTGTTATTGAACGTTTCTTTAGGTTTCTATCATGAATATCACGCCGAAAACACTTTAGATAAATTAAAAACTTATATTAAAGATAGGGCGAGAGTTATGCGTGATGGTAGGGAACAAGAAATTGATTCAACTTTATTGGTGCCTGGAGATATAATCAAGTTATCTTACGGTTCTCGGGTGCCCGCAGATGCTCGTATTATTTCTGTAAATAATTTTAGAGTTGATGAGGCTATTCTTACTGGGGAAGCTTTGCCTGTAGAAAAAAAAGAAGAACTTATATCCATTACTTCCTTGGTTGCTGAGCGGAGTAATATAGTTCACGCCGGCACTTTGGTTGTGCAAGGGTATGCTACCGCTATTGTTTATGCAACAGGAAATAGAACGGAAATCGGAAAAATAGCTAGTGTTGTTTCCGCTACCAGCAGAATACAGACTCCACTACAAAAAGGCGTTAGTAATTTTGCTTGGCTTCTTTTTTATGTGGTTATTATTATTGTTATCGGGATTTTGTTTTTAGGTATAACTCGTGGCGAGGCCTTTATTGAGATGTTGTTGCTTTCTTCGGCAGTGGCTGTGGGCGCAGTCCCTGAGGCACTGCCTATTGTGCTTACTGTTATTCTGGCAATTGGAGCTGAACGCCTAGCTAATAAAAAAGGGGTAGTTAGAAAATTAACTGCAGCCGAAACTCTGGGCTCTACTACACTTATTATGACAGATAAAACGGGCACACTTACATTAGCTGATATGCAGTTGACTGGTATTTATGATATTAATTCAATTTTAAATGATTCCACTAGAGCTTTAAATCAGGGTGAATTTTCTCTAGAGCAAAAAAAATTACTGGAGCTTGCGTTACTCAACGTGGATGTTTCTATTGAAAATCCTGATGAAGATAAATCAAAATGGTCTTTTAGAGGAAGACCATTTGAGGTTAATATCGCCAAAGCTTGCCGTCTCTATAATGTTTCTTTAGATATTATATCTTCAACTGTTTCATATTTAATTTTACCTTTTAACTCTACAAATAAATTTTCAGTAGCAAAAAAAGATGATGTTTACGTTGTAATGGGAGCACCAGATGTATTGCTTCAGAGGTCTAAAGTTTTAAAAAAAGATTATATAAAACTTGAAAAGTGGATTGAACAAACGAGTTTTGACGGCAAAAGACTAATTGGCATTGCTACGTTCTCCAAAAAGCGCACTAAAAAAAATATTTCCGCTGAAGATGTGAAAGGGTTAGAGTTTGTCGGCATGTTTTCTTTTTATGACCCTATTAGACCTGAGGTTCCAGAAGCTATTAAAAATATTGAGTCTCATGGAGTTAAAATGATTTTAATTACTGGTGATTTAGTGGGAACTGCGTTGTCGGTTGCTAAAAGTTTGGATTGGGCTGTTAAAGAAAATGAGGTTTTGACTGGAAATCAAATACGAAGCATGACTGATGAAGAGTTGCTGGGTGTTATTTCTAAAATAAAAATTTTTGCTAGAGTTACGCCCGAAGATAAACTAAGGATTGGTAAACTTTATCAAAAACTTGGTGAAGTTGTGGCTATGACCGGAGATGGGGTTAATGATGCTCCAGCGCTTAAGGCTATGGATATTGGTATTTCTTTGGGTGGTGGTAGTGATGTGGCAAAGTCCGCAGCAGATTTGGTTTTGTTAGACGATAATTTCCAAACTATTAGCTTGGCGATAGATGAAGGAAGAAGAATATTGTCCAATATCCGAAAAAGCTTTACCTATCTTATGTCTAACTCTTTTGATGAGGTCTTCATAATAGGTGGTAGTTTGATTATGAGTTTACCTTTGCCTATTACTGCACTCCAGATTATTTGGGTTAATCTTTTTACAGGTTCTTTGCCCGCGCTAGCTTTTGCCTTTGATGAAGAAATAGACCGAGAAAAAAAATCTTATAATACACATGTTATTTTTACTCGCAGTGTTAAATTATTTATATTTGGGGTGGGTATTTTAAGCTCCTTGTTATTGTTTGTTCTTTATTATTTTTTATTAAAGATAAATCTTGATATATCTATAGTCCGTTCTATATTTTTTGTTTGTTTCTCTTCTTATATTCTTGTGGTTTCTTTTTCTTTTAGAAGCTTACATCGGCCTATTTTTTCATATTCAGTTTTTTCTAACAAAAAATTAAACTACAGTATTATTATTGCTGTTGTTATATTATTTATTACCATGACTGTTCCATTTATTAGGAATACATTTGAACTCGCGCCTATGCCTGTGGCATGGCTACCCTTTGTATTTCTCTGGCTTGCTCTAAATATTTTACTGGTTGAAGGGGCGAAATACATATTGCGACTTAAAATGCCTTTTCAAGATAAGTAGCGTTTAGTTGAATTTTTTGCTATATATTATGTTACATGGTGCCTATGGTGTAACGGTTAACACATGAGCTTGTGGAGCTCTTGATCAGGGTTCGATTCCCTGTAGGCACCCATTATGGAACTTTGGGACAATGCAAACTTAATAAAAGCTTTGAAGGAAAATAAAGTAGTTGTTATGCCTACAGATGCTTTGTATGGCATTGTGGGTAGAGCTCAGGATGTGGAAGTAGTGCAAAAAATTTATAATTTAAGAAAACGTTCTCCCGACAAGCCTTGCATAATACTCATCGGCGACATCGGGGAACTTAAAAGATTTTCTGTTTCACTTACCGCAAAACAACAAGCAGCCTTAAAAGATTACTGGTCTTTTAATATGAATGAAACTGGCAAAGGTCCAGTTAGTATTATTTTTGAGTGCTTAGATGAGTCCTTTATAGAAGTTGGACCACTTATAGCTCCTTCTGCAAATATTGAAGGCATGCCTCCAAGTCAAAATATAATGGAAGCAAAAAAATATTTTGGTGATTTAGTAGATTTATATATTGATGCAGGAGTTACTACTGGCAAAGCTTCAAAAATTATTCAACTAAATGCAGATGGTTCTAGTTTAGTTGTTAGAGAATAATTTTTTTACTAAAAATGAAAATAGAAAAAAATTACAACCTAACCAAGTTAAATACCTTCGGTATCAAAGCTACCGCTAAATTTTTTACTGAAATTAACTCCGAAGAAGAGCTCCGAGAGGTTTTTAATTTGCCAGAATTTAAAAATAATCAAAAACTTTTTTTAGGTGGAGGTAGTAATGTGTTGTTCACGAAAGATTTTGACGGCATTGTTGTTCTAAATAAACTAAAGGGTATAGAGATAATAGAGGAAAATGAAAAAAATGTATTAATAAGGTCAATGAGCGGAGTGGTGTGGCATGACCTAGTTCTTTTTACTGTAGAGAAAGGACTTTGGGGTATTGAAAATTTATCTTTTATTCCTGGCAGCGTGGGGGCAGCTCCTATGCAAAACATTGGCGCTTATGGCGCTGAATTGAAGGATGTTTTAGTGTCTGTAGAGAGTTATGAAATCAAGACTGGAAATAAAAGAATTTTTAATGCCGAAGAATGTGAATTAGGGTATCGGGATAGTATTTTCAAAAATGGATTAAAGGGGGAGTATTTTATTTCAGCTATCGTGCTTGCTTTAAGCAAGGTTGAGAAAAAAAATATTGAATATCGGGTTTTACAAGAACATTTAGAAAAAAATAAAATTGAAGTTAAAAATTCTAAAGATATTAGTGAAGCGGTGATGTCTATTCGCAAAAGCAAGTTGCCAGACCCAAATGTTATTGGCAATGCGGGCAGTTTTTTTAAAAATGTTTTCTTATCTAAAGAAAAAGATAAAGAAAAAATAAAAGAATTAGTATTTAATTATCCCCATATTTCATATTTTGATGAAGGAGATTTTATAAAGATACCTGCTGCTTGGCTTATTGAAGAGTGTGGTTGGAAGGGTAAAAAGGTTAACCAAGCTGGCGTGCATGACAAGCAAGCGTTGGTTTTAGTTAACCATGGAGGGGCAACCGGCGAAGAAATCAAAGCTTTGTCTGAAGAAGTTATTACTTCAGTTTTTGAAAAGTTTGGCTTAAAACTTACTCCGGAAGTTAATTTGATTTAAAGATTTTTACTGATATAATTAGATTATTAAAAATAACCCATTCGGGTCTCTATGACCTAAATTAATATATGGAAATTCCACAAGAATATAAAAAGAATTTGTATCGCGCGATTTTAACTTTACTAGTAGTTTTGTCTCTGTATTTTGCTGTTAGTTTCCTATCTGAATGGAGGTCATACGGCATGATGGGTAGTGGAGGAGCAAACACTATAACTTTAACTGGCCATGGTGAGGTTCAAGCTGTTCCTGATATTGCGAATGTATATTTTTCTATTAGAAAAGATGCAAAAACTGTTAAAGAAGCTCAAGACGCTGTAGCTTTAGTTGAAAAAGCCGCATTAGAATTTTTGAAGACAAATGATATTGCAGATAAAGATATTCAAACAACTAACGCTTCTTTCTATCCTAAGTATGAATATGTTTATGAAAGTAAGGCGGTCATTTGTACGGAATTTTACTGCCCACCTCGTCCAGGCAAGAATGTTATTGTTGGCTATGAATCTTCAGAAAGTATCACTGTAAAAGTTAGAAATACTGATGATGCGGGTAAAATTATACAGGGGTTGGGTGCTCTGGGTGTTTCTGATTTAAATGGACCTAATTTTGCTGTTGATAATGAAGAGGAGTTAAAGGCGGAGGCTAGAAAAGAAGCCATAGAGGAAGCTAGGAAGAAAGCTAAAGTTCTAGCTAAAGACTTGGGTGTAAGCTTGGGTAGAATTGCTAGTTTTAGTGAAACTGGCTTTTATCCTATGTATTATGGCAAAGCCATGAATTCTGTTGATGCAGTAGTATAATTTCTTTTTAGTTTTACCTATTTAATTTATGTCAAAACAGGAAACACAAGGAATAAGAAGTTGGTACGCAATTCATACTTATGCTGGGTATGAAAATGTTGTGCTTCGTAATTTAAAACAGCGTATTGACTCACTAGGAATGAACGATAAAATTTTTAATGTTATTGTTCCAATTGAAAAAAAAATAAAAATAAAAGTTCGTGGGAGCTGGAGTTAATCCTGTTCCGCTAAAAAAGGAGGAAGTTGATTACCTTTTCAAGAAAATGGAGGCAAGTACTGCGAAACACAATATTGATATCACTATAGGTGAAAGTATTTTAATAGTAGATGGTCCATTCAAGGACCTTGAAGGTAAAGTAAATTCTGTTGATAGCGAAAGAGGTAAGGTTAAAGTTCTGGTTTCAATGTTCGGTCGTGAAACCCCCGTGGAGCTTGATTTCTTGCAAGTTAAGAAGATTTAAGTTAATCTAAAAATTGTATGGCAAAAAAGGTTACAAAGAAAATTAAATTACAAATACAAGCAGCAAAGGCAACCCCTGCGCCGCCACTTGGTCCTGCATTAGGACAAGCTGGTATAAACATTGGTGACTTCGTTACCAAGTTTAATGCGGCAACTAAAGATATGGCTGGAGATAAGGTTTCTGTAGTTGTTTCTGTATATGAAGACCGAAGCTATGATTTCGTTGTAAAAACTCCTCCAGTAACTGGTTTAATACTTAAAGCAGCTGGGGTAGAAAAAGGTTCAGGCACCCCAAACTCAGCTAAAGCTGGCAAGATAACTCGTGCTCAAGCTCTAGAAATTGCTAATAAAAAAAGAAAAGATTTGAACGCTAAAGACGATGAAGGGGCAATAAATATTGTTGCCGGCTCTGCTCGCTCTATGGGCATAGAAGTGAAATAATTCACTTCTATGAAGCTTTTGAGATATTTTATGAGTATGTTGAAATAAAATATCCAAAAGGTGTACTGTTCCTGTAAGGAATAGAAGTGAAATAAGTTTCCAAATAAAAAAATGCAACAACTGACCGAAAGAGACTATAAAAAAATTCTCATCTGTTTAACTATTTATATTACTTCGCTTTTAGCTGCAAACACTCTTGGTCTTAAAATAATGCCTTTTCTGTTTGGCTCACATCTGACTGTGGCAGTTTTTTCGTTTCCTGTTGTATTTCTTATGACTGACGTTATCGGTGAAGTTTACGGTAAGTCTTTTTCTAAATGGTTTGTAAGATGTGGACTTGTTAGCACTGTCTTATTTATTGGATATACACTTTTGTCTTTATGGTTACCTTGGTCTTCCGATGGTCTTTGGGCCAAAGAAGGCTATGATTTAATTTTTGGAATTTCAGGCAGAATCGGGCTTGCCTCTATAGTTGCCTTTTTGGTTGCGGAGTACCAAGATGTTTTTGCTTTCTTTTTTATTCGTAACAAAATTGGTCCTAAATTATTTTGGCTACGTTCGCTCCTATCAAATCTGTGGTCACAACTTTTAGATAGTATCATTTTTATGTCTATCGCTTTTGCTGGAATTTACCCTACGAAAACTTTAATTGGTATAATAGTTACTCTTTGGCTGTATAAAGTTTTAATGGGATTTTTCTACACTCCACTTTCATATTTAGGTATAAGATTATTAAGAGGAACTGCTAATGCAAATTCAAACCATCAAAACCAAAGTATTTAATGAAAATGGAGATTTATTATCTTTTATTTTTAAACATATTAAGAGAATTCCAGAGAATTCTGTTTTAATTATTGCTTCTAAGGTTGTTGCCCTATCAGAGGGTAGAGTGGTTGATTATAAAAATGAAAAACAAAAAAGAGAATTACTCAAAAAAGAAAGTGGTTTTGCCGTCCAAACAAAATATACTTGGCTTACCATCAAAGATGGGATGTTTATGGCATCTTCAGGCATAGATGAATCAAATGCAAAAGGTAAATTAATACTTTTACCTAAAGATAGTTTTAAGAGTGCTGAATACTTAAGAAGTAAAATAAAACAACATTTTCATTTAAAAAAATTTGGTATATTAATAAGCGATAGCGGGTTGTTACCTTTGCGCTCTGGGGTTATTGGTGTTGCATTAGGTTATGCTGGGTTTAAAGGTATTAAGAGTTATATTAATAAGAAAGATATTTTTAGAAGGAAGTTTATATACTCCAAAACAGATGTCGCTGACAGCTTAGCAACAGCAGCTACTTTATGTATTGGTGAGGGTGACGAGCAACAACCTTTAGCCTTAATAAAAAATGCTCCAGTAGTTTTTTCTTCAAAGATAAACCGCAAAGAGCTCGCTGTAAGTTTTAAGGAAGACATTTTTTATCCATTGTTAAAAAACATAAATGTTAAAAAAAAGTAAAAAAAATTTTCCATACTTAACGAAGCTGATTATGAAACTTGCGCCAAAAGTTGGCGCGAAGGTTGTTGTAGAGCCAGAGTGGGGAATATCTGCGCAGATTATATACAAGAATGGAATTGTGAGGTCTTTGCGTTTTTACTCCCTAGATTTAAACCATATTGCTTCAGGAGATATTGCTCGGGATAAAGATTATGCAAAGTTCTTCATGCAGAAGCGAGGGTATCCAGTTGCAGAAGGTAAAACTATCTTTGAGGATTCTTGGGCGAAAACTGTCAAAAGTAATCGCAAAATTCCTTTTGGAATAAAGTATGCCAAAAAACTTGGCTATCCCGTTATTGTAAAACCCAACAGTAAAAGCCAAGGTACCGGAGTGTCTTTGGTTTGGGATGAAAAAGAGCTAAGGAAAGCTTTAATAAGTATCTTTAAAAGCGACAAAATAGCTATTATTGAAAAATATTTACCTGGGAAAGATTATAGAGTAGTGGTTTTAGACGGAGAAGTTATTTCTGCTTATGAAAGAATTCCACTTTCGGTTGTTGGAGATGGAAAAAGTTCAATTATTTCACTCCTTAAAACAAAACAGAAAAATTTTATTGTGCGAGGCAGGGATACACAAATAAATTTTAAAGACCCGCGAATTAAACTAAAATTAAAAAGACAAGGCTATACTTTTAATAGTGTTTTACCGTTTGGCAAGAAAGTTTTTCTTCTAGACAATGCAAATTTATCAACTGGAGGTGACTCACTTGATGTTACCAAAACAATCCACTCTGGTTTTCGCAAAATAGCGGCAGAGCTTACAAGCAACATGGGTTTACGCATTGCTGGGGTGGATATAATGGTGACTTCGGGCGACATAACTCTAGACCCTAAAAAATCCGGTTATTATATTATTGAAATTAACGCAGCTCCTGGACTGGACCATTATGTAACCACTGGACCTACACAGCGTAAAATCGTAGAAGCAATGTACTTAAAAGTTTTAAAAGCGCTTGGAAAGAAAGATACAGATTGAGTTTTTGCTTAACTGGGAGTATATTTAACTTATGGTTGACCTAAATGAATTACAAAAAGCAGTGATGGAAAATCGGCGAGAGAAAGGATTTGATACTGATGTCGTGCACGATTTTTGTCGTGCCTATGAAGAACTTTCTGAAGCTTTTTCTAAATATAATCGGGGGCAAGACGGTGTAGCAGAAGAATTTGCGGATGTAATAATATTCCTTTTAGGTATGTCTCATAACTTAGGTTTTGATTTAGAAAAGGAGTTAGTGAATAAAGTTGAGAAAAATAAAAAACGACAATATAGAA
>JAIOPY010000004.1 GCA_021413625.1 Candidatus Nomurabacteria bacterium
ACTCTTTTGTCATCTAAACGCAGGGAACGCTGTTTCATCGGACTACCCATGATAGAAAAGCTATAAATAATTGCAGCTAATACTAACAAAAGTGAAACTCCACCAAAAACAAAGCTAATTTTATTTTTTAATACAGCAACATTTCTAAGTGAAATTAGATAATATGCGCCAACCAAAGCCACAACCACAAGCACGGTGACAGCCTTTAAGATAAATCGTCCTGTAATTTCTCCGGAAATAAAATAGCGGACTAGAGTTACTAAGTCTATAACTGCAACAACGGATGAAAGGAATAATATTATATAAATAACCCATTTCCTTATAATTTCATCTATATGACCCATCCCTTTTTCTGCAAATTTCCTCCAGAAATAAGATACCGCAAGAAAAACTGGGAAAAATATGATGAGGGTAGCTAGTGCGCCACGAAGCCCTTCATACTGATAAGTAGAATAACCATATTGATAAGACGCATTTAGAACATCTGGAAAACGTTTATTTAGCGTTTCAAAAACAAGATTAAGAAATGCTGAAACGGAAGTTATTAATGTAACTAAAACACCTAATGATAAAAAGAAAAACTCTGCACTTAATTTTGGTTTTGTTGTTTGTGTTTCCATAAATGCTATTATATCATATATAAGCATAGGAATAAATATGGATAGAAAATTTGAGAATTTTTCAAAAAAATTAACGAATTGGATTGGCTCTGTCCAGTCTATTATTTTTCATACTATATTTTTCATAGCTATTTTTAGCTTAAGATTATTTAACGTTTCTTCAACAGATGTTTTGCTCATTTTAACCACCATAGTATCTCTGGAAGCTATTTACCTCTCAATTTTTATTCAAATGACCGTCAATAAACATGGAGAAGAATTGGAGGAGGTTTCAGAAGATATTGAAGAGATTCAAGAAAACGTGGATGAAATTCAGGAGGACGTTGAAGAAATTCAAGTGGACGTGGAAGAAATCCAAGGAGAGAAAGACTCTATTTAATACTCCAAACAGCGGTATTCGCAAGAGAGATTAATCTTTGATTTGATTTTTCTAACACACAAAGTTCTCCTTGTTCTACTTCTCCACCAAAACCCCCGCCTGCACCAGCTGTGCCGGAAGCATTGCGAGCAGGTTTCATCATCTCCTCTAGCGCATAACCTAAAGATAAGCTGGAAGAATCAGTAGCGTAAGAAGTTAAAATTACAAAAAGCGGTTTATTATTTAAAACTTTTCTTACTTGGGTTAAAAGTTTAGGCAGGTTATCTTCTAACTTCCAAATCTCCCCTTTCGGACCTCTACCAAATTTAGGCGGGTCCATAATTACACAATCATATTTGTTACCTCTTTTTTCTTCCCTCTCTAAAAATTTAATTACATCATCTTCTATGACACGCATAGGCAAACTTTGTAGGTCTGCATTTAGTTCCTGATTTTCTTTTGCTAATTTTAAGCTTTGCTTGGAAGCGTCTAGATGAGTGACATCAGCCCCCGCGCGAAGAGCAAACAAGGAAGCCACGCCAGTATAACCAAATAAGTTTAGGAATTTTATTGGTCTTTTGGCTTCTTTTATTGTTTTCTCAATAAAATCCCAATGTGGAGCTTGTTCTGGAAAAAAACTCAAGTGACGAAAAGGTGTTGGAGAGGCTAAAAATTTAATCCCCTTATATTCCATCTCCCATCTCTCTGTAAATTTACGCTCCATTTTCCAACCAGCCTTTGCTCCAACCTTACTACTCCAAAATTTACCATCTATATCCGCCCACTCACTTTTTGCTAGTGTTTTTAACCAAACAGCATCTTCATATGGACGCACAAATTTATGGGAACCAAACATCTCCAATTTTTCCCCCTCTCCGGTATCTAGAAGTTCGTAGTCTTTCCAATCCTTAGTATAAAAAATTTTAATTTGATTATTCATAATTATATTTTGAATTCTATAACATCACCGTCTTTAACGATATACTCTTTACCTTCAGTACGAACAAGCCCTTTACTGCGAGCAACACCATAAGAACCAGCGTCTAACAAATCTTTCCAATTTACAACTTCCGCGCGAATAAATTTGTCTTTGAAATCGGTATGTATCGCCATCCCAGCTACTGGCGCGGTAGAGCCTATTTTTATAGTCCAAGCGCGAGATTCATCTTCTCCTGTTGTAAAATATGTTTCTAGTCCCAATAGTTTATAACTACCCGTAATTAAATCATCAAAACCTTTTTCAAAAACAGAATCAATTTTTACATATGGTCCAGGCACCGCAAACTCTACATTTTGATTAGCTTCCGAGGTGTTTAAAACATAAAGCATAGGCTTCAAAGTAAGTAAGTTAAGTGATTTTATTTTAAATTTTTCTTCTTCACTCAAGTCTGCGCTTGTTGCCATTTTGCCTTCTTCTAAAACTTTTTCTACTTTTTTTAAAATACTATCTTCTAGAATTATGTCTTTATCTCCCTTTTTTATTTCTCTAGATAGGTTTGCAAGTCTTTTAGAGACAATTTCCATATCCGACAAAACCAATTCTAAATTTATAATGCCTATATCCGACAACGGGTCAATTTTATTGGCTACGTGTATAACCGAAGGGTCTTCAAAAACTCTGACCACATGCGCAATAGCATCTACTTCACGGATGTTAGATAAAAATTTATTACCTAAACCCTCACCCTTTGAAGCGCCAGCCACCAGCCCTGCAATATCCACAAATTCTATAACTGCTGGAATGGTTTTTGCGGATTTTGAAAGTTCTGATAACTGATAAAGACGGTCATCCGGAACAGGTACAATACCTACTGAAGGGTCAATGGTGCAAAAAGGATAATTCTCAGCTGGAACACTCTTTTTAGTGAGCGCATTAAAAAGCGTGGACTTTCCCACGTTTGGCAGACCTACAATTCCAATTGACAGTGACATAGGAGAAATATAGCAGAATTTTATATTCTAAACCAGTTTTCGCAGTTCACTTTCGTATTTCTTCATCACCACCAAACTAGCTGTGTTTTGGTCCATACCATTCTTTGTTTTTTCCTGTATTTCGTCGGCAATAGTTTTAAAAAGGTCTGGATTTTTTTCCATCATTTTTATAAACATATCTATCTGGGCTTCAGGCACGCCTTGAGCTTTTAACATTTTTCTAAGTAAAAAATTTTGAAACATGTCTGCAATTATAAATTATTCATCTAAAATATCAAAATCATGACCGAGCTGATTGGATATTTTTTTACTACGAATAAAATAAACTGCAATAGAGCTAATACTAATCAAACCAAGGGCAACCAGTGTCCAAAGGTAAGATATATTATCTTTGTTAGAAGCTAGTGTTTGAGCTAATAAATCTTCATTTGGAATAATGTTTTCTTCTAATACAAGCCCTTCGTTAGTTGAAATATTAGAATCACTAACTGTGGGGCTTATTTGGGTTGTTCGTTTGGCAACTTTTGGCTTAACTAGAGACTTACCATATTCAAACACTAATTGTCCCTCTTGGTCGTTTAATTTTAAATTATTTTTATCTAAAAAATCAAAATTTGTAACTTTAGGAGATAATATTATTTTTTTCTTTCCAAGAATAACAGTATTTCTAGGAAAAATAAATTTTTTATCCAGCGAAGATAAAATCCAGCCAGATACATTAACTTCATAAGCGGTATTATTAATAAGTTCAATAAAAAAATCTTTCTGGTCTCCTACTCTAGAGATTGAAACACTCATAGGAACAACTTTCACCATTACTTCTGCAGTAAGGTCTGGGGTTTTGGAAAGATTTTTAGGAAAATGTTCTAAGGAAATTAAATACTCCCCTTCATAGAAATATGTGTGGGAAAAAGTTTCTACATCTTTTGTTTCTTTTGTATTACCATCACCAAAATTCCAAAAATATTTCCCTTTTTCTCCGCCAATCATTTCCGACTGTAATTCAAACGGAGTATTTATGAAAACAACTTTAGGCGCAATGATTCTTAATTTTGGTTTCAAAGGAACTGTTTCCGTTTTCTTAGAAGACTTGGAACTACTAGAAGAACTGTTGCTACTAGTGCTATTACTAGAATTATTTTCAACATCAGAGCTCTCGTTAGAATTCTCATTATTTGAAGAAGTTATATTTTCCACTCCAGGCGTAGGTGGAGCACCCGACCAAGAACCATTTATAAGCTGAAAAGAGTCCCCGCCTATTGCAGACCCTTCAGGAACCAAGACTGTATCAACAGTTTCGGAATTAATTTTAAGAATTACAGTGTCCTCTGCGGTGGACTTTATTCCAAGCGCACTTTTACACAGCGCAAAAGTGGGATTAGAAAAATCTTCTGGCACTTTGGCTATAATTGCATAAGAGTTGGGTGAAAGTAGTCCAGAACAAAGAGAAATACCATGTCCATTAATTGCCGCACCTGCATCTAGAATTTTATATTGAGTAAGGTCAATAGCATCATTGCTGTCATTGTAAATTTCAATCCACTGCTTGGAAGTGGGAGAATAGAATATCTCGTTGATGATTACACCTGCATAAATAGAGTGAAATCCAGAGAAGAAAATAACTATGAGCAAAAACTTTTTGAACATAATTTTGATTCTTTATATTTTGTAAGAAGATATGCTATTATTATAACATGGAAAAAATGGATTTTTTAGCAATTGGGGATACTGTAATAGACGCATTTATAAAAATAAAAGATGCCCACGTGCATTGCAAAATAGACACCGATGCGTGTGAACTTTGCTTTAGGTTTGGTGACAAAGTTCCCTACGAAGAAGTAACTGTAGTGCCTGCAGTGGGCAACGCCGCAAATGCTGCTGTGGCGGCAAGCCGTTTGGGTTTAAAATCAGCACTGGTAACAAACATAGGAGATGATAGAGACGGCGAAGAATGTTTAACTTCATTAAAAAAAGACAAAGTAGATACGAGTTTTGTGAAAGTTAATACTGGAATTAAAACAAATTATCATTACGTGTTATGGTATGTGCCTGAACGGACAATTTTAATAAAACATGAAAAATATGAATACTCTTTGCCAGATATCGGAGAGCCTAAATGGCTTTATTTTAGTTCAGTAAGTAGCACTGCCTTCCCTTTTCATAACACCATAGCCGACTATTTAGAAAATCATAAAGGAGTTAAGCTTGCTTTTCAGCCTGGAAAAAATGAAATTAAATTAGGTAAAGAAAAATTAGAAAGACTTTATAAAAACGCAGAAATATTTTTCTGCAACGTGGAAGAAGCAGAAACAATTTTAGGTAAAGAAACTAAAGACGTTTTAGAACTATCCAAAGGAATTTCAGCCTTAGGTCCTAAAATGGTTGCCATAAGTGATGGGCCAAACGGCGCTTATCTTTATTTAAATAATGAACTTTGGTTTATGCCAATATATCCTGACCCTGTACCTCCATTTGAACGTACTGGCGCTGGAGATGCTTTTTCCTCTACATTTACTGCAGGACTTGCATTAGGCATGTCTCCACTAGAAGCGTTAGCATGGGGACCAATAAACTCTATGGCAGTAGTTCAAGAAATCGGTGCCCAAAAAGGCTTGCTCTCACGCGAAAAATTAGAAGAATACCTAAAAAACGCTCCAGCAGACTATAAACCAAAGAAAATTGTAAAATAAATTTTTGAAGGGGTTTTGAGGCTGGCGAGCCGAAAACTTCAGGATTTTTAAAGCTTCAAAAAATCCGTACCGTAAAAAATTTCATTTTATAATTTTCTCTCTAGTGCTTTTTTTACAGCTTCTTTTATAGAGTCCTTGCCAATACCATAATGCTCCACCAATTCATCAGGTGTGCCAGACTGTCCAAATTTATCTTGGACTCCAATAAACTCTATCGGCACGGGAAAATTTTTAGCTAAAACTTCTGCAACAGCGGAGCCCATACCCCCAGCTACTTGATGTTCTTCTACTGTCACAATTGCCTTACATTCTTTGGCTAATGCTAAAATTGCTTCCACGTCTAGTGGTTTTATTGAAGCCAAATTCATTACTTTAATTTTTACACCTTCAACTTCTAATTCTTTTGCAGCCAACAATGCACGATGCATTAGGCTGCCAGTAGCAATAATTCCTACGTCTGCAATACCTACTTCAGGTAGCCAATAAATTTCTGCCTTTCCATGCTCATATGGGGTTTCGTCAGTAGTAATCACTGGTGTTTTTTCACGAGCCAAACGTAAATAGGCAGGCTTACCTGTTTTAGCTAAAACAATCGTAGCTTTCTTTGCTTCTATAGAATCACAAGGAGAAATCACATCCATATTTGGCATTACTCGCATAAGAGCAATATCTTCAAGCGCTTGATGAGTGCCACCATCTGGTCCAACAGAAATACCGGCATGGGAACCGACAACTTTTACGGGTCGGTCATTGTAAGCTATAGTAGTTCGGATTTGCTCCCAATTACGTCCTGGAGAAAACATGGCATAAGAAGAACAAAAAGGAATTTTACCCATCGCCGCCATACCTGAAGCAACAGTTGCTAAATTTTGTTCTGCGACACCTATTTCAACAAATCTCTCAGGAAATTTTTCTGCAAATAAATTCATTTGTGTTGATTCAGTTAAATCCGCACAGAGAGCTACAACATTTTTATCTATCTCGCCTGCCGCAGCCAACCCTTGCCCAAAACCTTTACGTATTGGCACTTGTTCGCAAGCATTTTCGCCTGCAGTGTTCCAAAGCTTTGGATTTAATTTTAATTTTGGATTTAACATAAATTATTCATGCTCGCTCTTAATTTTTCCACCTAGTGTTCGCAGTTCTTTCAAAGCCAAGCTAGCTTCTTCTTTATTTGGCGGTTTACCATGCCATTTATAATCTCGCTCAAATTCATGCACGCCTTTGCCAGGTATGGTATGAGCGATAATTACCGTCGGTTTTTCATATATTGCTTGAGCTTCTTCTACCGCTTCATTCAACCTCTCAAAATTATGTCCGGAAGTTTCTATCACATGCCAATTAAAAGATTTCCATTTATCAGCAAGTGGTTCCAGCGGCATTATGTTTTCAGTAAAACCATCTATTTGAATATTATTTCTATCAATAACCACGATTAAATTTCGTAATTTATTTTTCCCAGCAAGCATTACTCCTTCCCAAGAATTACCTTCATCAAGCTCACCATCTGACATAAAGCAATATATGAATCTATCATTTTCTTTTTTATCAATTCTATCTGCAAGCGCCATACCTACGGCTTGAGAAAGCCCAGCGCCTAGTGGCCCAGAGCTATTTTCCACCCAAGGCATGTATTCACGGTGTGGATGCCCTTGCAGTCTGCTGCCAAATTTACGTAGAGTTTTTAATTCTTCTAGTGGAAAATACCCTGCATGCGCCATGGTTGCATACAACACCGGACAAATATGTCCATTAGATAAAACCAGACGGTCTCGCTCTGCCCATAATGGATTCTTGGGGTTATGTTTTAAAATATGAAAATAAAAAAGAGTAAAAATATCTGCCATACCAAGTGGTCCAGCAGTATGCCCGCTTCCAGCTTCTAACAGCATTTCAATAATAGACTCCCGAATTTGATTTGCTTTTTTTTCTAAACTTAAAATTTTTTCTTGAGTTAACAACATCATTGGTATTATACCAATAAATTAAAATCACACCAAGCTTTGAAAATATTCTAAGGCGCCAATAGGGTCCTCACTTTTCCAAATACTAGAACCAATAACTAAACGGTCAGCACCAGCGTCAAGTATCATCTGCGCATCTTCCATGTTAATACCAATATCAACCGACATCACAACTCCTGGTAAGTTTTTTCTAAGAAATTTTATATTTTCTAATGCTTTTTCGGAAAAAGACTCACCTTGAAAACCAACCTTGTCCGAACCCATAACATGCAGAAAGTCCACCTTGTTGGCTAAATCAGATACAACAGCTAGGTCATCACTCGGTTTAAATGCTAAACCAATTTCTACACTATCTCTTATATACATATCTAAACCTTCCAGAAAATGTTTAAAATCTTCAATATTTTTCTGCGCGCCTAAATGAAAAATTATTCTCTTCGGACCTAATTTCATATAAATATCAAAATCCTCCACAGCATTCATGACCATAAGGTCTAACTCAAAATCAAATTCTTGCCAAAATGGCAATCCTTCTTCTTCATTCATGATTCTTTGAAAATCAGCGTCTTCAAAACCACCAGATGCAAAAGGCCAAGTTTGATTTGGCACAAAAATTCCATCTTCAATATCTAAATGCACGCATTTTACTCTACCACTTAGAGTAGTAAGTTTATTTTTGATTTCACTTATTTTTTTTTCTAAAATTGCAGGAGTTATACTTCTCATATTCTTTTATTCAAAAAAACTCCTATGATTTACTTTGGGTCACGTATATTAATCTTATCTATTTTAGCCAAACGCCTTACATGTCTCTCACCCTCACCATAAGGAGTATTAAGCCATGTATTCACAGCGCTCATCATAGATTCTTCAGTTAGATATCTAGCACCTAAAGACAAAATATTGGAATTGTTATGGTCACGAGAACGGATAATTATATCTGCCTCATCATCTACTACGGACTTTGCTTTGCCGTAATAAACCACTGCCCGAACATGTGGAAATTTATTTGCAGCAATAGCCTCTCCTTGTCCTGTTGCTCCCATAATAATACCTCTTGCGTTGTTAGGGTCATGGGACACCTCACGTGCGACTGGCACAACGAAGTCAGGATAGTCATCCGTCTCGTTGTAACTAAAAGCACCTTTATCTAAAACTTCATGTCCTTGAGCTCGTAATAGAGTTACAAGTCTTTCCTTTAAAACATATCCTGCATGGTCTGTGCCGATAAAAATTTTCATAAATTATTTTATAAAACTACCAGTTTTTAAAACATGGTCTACTAATGTGTAAGTATATCCCATTTCGTTATCATACCAACCCATAACTTTGACCAAGTTGCCGCCCACTACTCGAGTTAGTCCTAAGTCGGCTACTGAACCGTGGTGAGTACCTAAAATATCCGAGGAAACAAGAGGCTCATCAGTAACTCCAAATACTCCTGCCCATCTTTTCTCTTTTGCTGCTTTCCTAAGAATTTCATTTACTTCTTCTACGGTTGTGTTTCTTTTTGAAATAAAAGTAATATCCGCGATTGATCCAGAAATAATTGGCACACGAACAGAAATACCATCAAACAAACCTTCAAGTGCTGGAATAGCTTTAGTTACAGAAATCGCTGCGCCAGTCGATGTCGGAATCATGTTGTGTCCGCCAGCTCTACCTTCACGAAAATTGCTCTTGTTTATGCCATCAACAGTTGGTTGACTATTAGTCAATGCGTGCGTTGTATTCAAAAGTGCTTTTTCTATTCCAATAGTTTCATGCAAAATAGCGACCAAAGGACTCGCCCCATTAGTGGTGCAGGAAGCATTCGCGGTTATATCACATGTGCCAAGCTTATCTTCATTAACACCCATTAAAATAGTTTCACCAGCTACTCCCCCAGCCTCACTCTTCACTGGCGCAGAAATCACAACTTTTTTTGCTCCTGCTTTTATATGAGCACTCGCCTTATCGTAGGAATTAAAGAAGCCGGTTGATTCTACTACTACATCTACTTCTAAGCTCTTCCATGGCAACATAGCTGGATCTTTCTCTGTCAAAACTTTTACTTTCTTGCCATCAATTACAATACTGTCTCCTTCGACTTGGACATCATGTTCTCCCCACTTTTTATAAACGGTGTCGTATTTCAAAAGGTAAGCTAAGTTTGCAACATCTGATAAATCATTGACTGCTACAATTTCCAATTCTGGATGCTCCCAAGCAAGCCTTAGAAATATCCTACCAATTCTGCCAAAACCATTAATACCAACTTTTATTCGTTTCATGATATTTATTATAACAACAAGTAGATAGGTTGGCAAAAGCTTGTATTGTCTTATCTAAGCCATGTTGATAAAGAGTTTTTGAATTCATGATATTATGGGAAAATTGCAAGAAAATAAAGAAAGCTTTATACACTTACACACCCACAGCCATTATTCTCTTTTAGACGGGCTTTCTAAGATTGAAGATTTAGTGGCTTTGGCAAAAAAATTCAAAATGCCTGCAATGGCGATAACCGACCATGGCAACATGTATGGCGCTATTGAGTTTTATAAATTAGCCAAGAAGGAAGGCATAAAACCAATTATTGGAGTAGAAGCATATATGACCGCGGGCTCTCGCACCGACCGCACAGCAGAGGCTGGAGGAAGTAAAAGATA
>JAIOPY010000005.1 GCA_021413625.1 Candidatus Nomurabacteria bacterium
GTCATTTTTCTTTTTTTCTAATATCGCTATGCCTAGCCGTTCAAACCCTGGGTCTATGCCTAAAATTCTCATGTTTAGATTTTAACACTTTTGTGGTTTTTAAATAGGTTGCATTTTTATAGGGACTTTTATACTATAAATATGACACAGTCCTTTGAAGCCAGATTTCTTGGATACTGGGCTGTTGTCACCTGTGAGGGTACAACCATGAAGCGGAACGGTTTCGGAATCGTGGCGAACAACAAGCCGAATTGCGGGCAGGCCAACATCGCGGGCAGCACCGAGGCGACGACGCGCAAGAAGACCGCGAAGCCGGCGAACAACTGGGCGACGATGGGCCAGCCGCTCATCCGCTAGAAGTCGCCGAAGACCCATCGGGGTCGGGCTCTGGGTGGGGTCTTCGGACCCCCCTATCCTCAAAGTCTTATGACTTTACTGGTATTCTCCAGCATAAAAAAGAAATTTACTGATATTTATATCAGTTACAGGGTCGCAAATTGACCCTTTACACTTGTAAAGACTTTTGCGGCCCTTTTACATTTCATTTTTAATTTTCTTTGTACGTAAACCCTAGATGTTCGTAAGCTTTTTTTGTAGCTACACGCCCACGTGCAGTTCTTTCTAATAGTCCTAATTGAATTAAATACGGTTCTATAACTTCTTCAACTGTTGCTTCTTCTTCCGAGGTTGCGGCACTCATTGTTTTTAATCCCACAGGTCCGCCATTAAATTTTTCAATCAATATTTCTAAAAATTTTCTGTCAGAAGAATTTAATAATTTGCAGTGCGGGGAGTAAAGCGGCTACGTTTTGCAATTTCCATCAAAGCCTCTTGTTCCAATTCTATTTTCAATAATTTACTAGACCTTTCTACAATTTCCATAATTTCTTTATCGGAATAAAATTCTAAACGAAAAACTCCACCAGAAAATCTGGAACGCAGGGGTGAAGAAATTAAAGCCACCCGAGTTGTTGCCGCGATTAAAGTAAAAGGTGGTAAGTCTAGCTGGATAGTTCTTGCAGAAGGACCTTTACCGATAATTATGTCTAACACTCCAGACTCCATGGCAGGGTAAAGTATTTCTTCAATCATTTTATTTAAACGATGGATTTCGTCTATAAAAAGGATGTCGCCAGAGGAAAGATTGGTAAGAATTGAAGCTAGGTCACCCACTTTTTCAATAGCTGGGCCAGAAGTCACTTTCATTTGTCTGCCAGTTTCGCGGGCAATGAGGTGGGCAAGAGTAGTTTTACCCAAACCTGGGGGACCATAAAAAAGGATATGTTCGGGGATGTGTCCGCGCTCCTTGGCTGCCTTTAATAGTATTTTTACGTTGTCTTTTATATGTTTTTGGCCAATATAGTCTTCCCATTGCAGGGGGCGTAGGGCTTGGTCTAGGAAAGAATCCTCAGCTTTATCCGCTGTTTTTTCTTCTATTTCTTTGTTGTTTTTACTTGACATTATATTCGTAGTATGCTATACTGGTAGAGTAATAAGGTTATCAACATGGTACCCACATAGGTATCAACATTATAGCATTTACCCTTGTTTCTTTAATAGTATAATAAGTCTCACTTGTGAGATTGAGTTTTTTAGGAAGAAGACACTAATCTCTAAGCAATCAGCCCTCGGTTATACAAGTTTGCATAGGACGTTCTGGCACTTTAATTAGTTCGCTGGGGCTATCCTTTAAGAGCTTGTTACTTTTTTGGTTCAGCTAGAAAAGGATTGTTTAGAGATTAGTGTTTTTTTGTTTCTATTCTTCTTTTAAATCCACCACACTTTGCACTTCATCATATGAGGTTATTCCATTTAACATTTTTACCAATCCATCTTGGCGCATGGAAAGTATGCCTTGAGTTTTAGCAATTTTTTTAATTTCTCTTTCACTTGGATTCTCTGGCATTATTTTTTCTATTTGTTCGTCGGTTTTAATAGCTTCAAAAATACCTATGCGTCCTTTAAAGCCAGTGTTGTTACATTTTTCACAACCAGCATGAGTAAAAAGTTTGAAAGGCGCGTCTGGGTTTATATTATGTTTTGCCAAATCTTTGCCTTCTTCTTTCATACCATCAATAATTGATTTTAAAATTTTAGTTTCATCTTCGGTTACTGGTTTTTCTTTCTTGCAGTCTGGACAAAGTTTACGCACTAAACGTTGAGCGATAGATAAAGACAAAGCCGATACCATTATTTTTGGATTCACTCCAAGGTCGGTCAAACGGGGAATAGCTCCTGCAGCGTTGTTGGTGTGTAGAGTTGAGAACACCATGTGTCCAGTTAGTGAAGCTTGTACAGATATTTCTGCAGTTTCTCCGTCGCGTATTTCACCCACCATGATTACGTCTGGGTCTTGGCGCAGTATAGAGCGTAAGCCTTCTGCGAAACTATAATCTCTTTTTAAGTTTACTTGAGTTTGAGTCACTCCCGCTAGGCGGTATTCCACTGGGTCTTCAATGGTTATCATTTTTATATCTGGAGAATATATTTTTCGCAGGAAGGCGTATAACGTTGTGGTTTTACCAGAACCAGTTGGACCAGTAACTAAAATAAGTCCATTAGGTTTAGCGATTTCTGCTTCTATAATTCCAAGCAAGTATGGCTCTACTCCCAATTCTTCAAATCCTATTTGGATAGATTTAGGGTCTAGAATTCTCATCACGATAGATTCACCATAAGAGCCTGGGATTAAAGAAGTACGAATACTTAATTCTTCACCTTCTTCCATGATTGCAAAACGTCCATCTTGCGCGATTTTTGAAGTTAACTTCATTCCGGAAAGAAGTTTGATGCGGGAATTTAGCAGATGGTAAGTGTCTAAATTGAAAAACATTATATCTTGTAAGACTCCATCTAGACGCAGGCGCAATCTACTCCTATCTTTTTCTGGCTCTAGGTGAATGTCGGAAGCTTTAATTGCAATTGCACCAGCTAAAATTATTTCAAGCAGTCTTGAAATTTTATGTGTCTGGCTTTTTTCCATTTCAGTGCTAACTAACTTTTCAATATCTTGTAAATTTTTTATATTTTTTGCAGTCTCTCTTAAAATTTCTGAAGAAATTTCTAAGCCACCAATTTGTGAATTTTCTGCCATGGAAAGCTCTTTATATCTATTCCAAATTTTTTCTAAACTTGCAGCGGATGCCATGTAAAAAACAGGGGCTAGGTTTTGACCTTCCATGTCTTTTTTTAGTTTTGTTAAAAGTTCTTCTGCGGGAGAACGCACAGCGATAAAAATATTTTTACCTGAAAGTTTAAAAGGACCCACTTTCATCTCCATTGCATCTTGGAGAGAGATTGAACGTAAGGCTTCATTGTCTATACCTAGGCGAGAAAGGTCAACATAAGGGAGACCATATTTTGTTTCTGCCAACATTGCCACTAGTTGCTCTTCTTCGGATTTGTGTAAGTCATCTAATTGTTTATTCTGTTTTTCATCGTCAAAATCTGCCATAGCACATAAATTATAGCTTAAATGGTATAATTTACATAATGTCTAAGAACACTAAAACTCTAGTTTTGCTTGATGCCCACGCCATTATTCATAGGGCTTATCATGCTTTGCCGGAATTTTTATCCTCAGCAGGGGCTCCAACTGGAGCGCTTTACGGGCTATCTACCATGATTATGAAGATTATTGATGACCTAAAGCCTGATTATATTGTGGCTTGTTACGATTTGCCTGGTAAAACCTTTAGGCATGAAGCTTATGAGGCATACAAGGGAACCAGAGTTAAAATTGACGATGCTTTAATTTCTCAACTAAATGATTCTAGAAAAATTTTTGAAGCTTTTGATATACCCATTTACGATTGTGCTGGCTTTGAGGCCGATGATGTTTTAGGCACAATTGTTTCTAAACTAAAAAAGGAAAATGGAATAAATATAATTATTGCTTCTGGTGATATGGACACCATGCAATTGGTGGATGATAAGCGCGTTCAGGTTTATACTCTTAAAAAAGGAATCAACGACACTATTTTATACGATGAAGATAAAGTGGTGGAAAGGTTTGGTTTTAAGCCTGAATTTTTACCAGATTATAAAGGTTTGCGAGGGGACACCTCAGACAATATTGTAGGCATAAAGGGTATTGGGGAGAAAACTGCTACAACTCTGATAACTAAGTTTGGCACTATTGAAGAAATTTATAAAAAAATTAAAAAAGATGGCACGCTATCCAAAGAGCTTGGTTTGAGTCCACGTATTATAGAGCTTATAAAAAATAACGAAAAAGAAGCTCTGTTTTCTAAAAATTTAGCTAAAATTCACCTAGATGCGCCAGTTAATTTTAAATTACCTAGTAAAACTTTTTGGGAAAATGTTGACTTGCAGAAAATAGAAAAAGTTTTTATTTTATTTGAGTTTCGTTCCCTGTTTAATAGGCTTAAAACTTTTTTTGTTAAAAACGGTAATTCCCACCAAACTAGTTCGCTTGGTTTGTTTTCTTCTATTGATGATAAAAAGATAGACCCGATTCTTTTAGAAGAAACCTCGGTGGCTTTGTGGTTAATAAATTCCGACATTCCTACACCTAAATTAGAAGATATTTTTATTTTTGCGAAGACCGAAGACTTTTCTACTGCTCGGGATTTTATTTTTAAAAAGTTGAAAGAAGATAAGTTAGATAAAGTGTATGAAGAAATAGAAAAACCAATTATGCCTGTAGTAAAAGAAATGGAAAAGCATGGAATTTTAATAGATAAAAATTATTTTGCTAAGCTATCTATTGAATACCATAAAGAACTAGATAAGCTTACTCAAAAAATATATAAAATGGCAGGAGTTGAGTTTAATATAAATTCTCCTAAACAGTTGGGCGAGGTGTTGTTTGAAAAAATGGGGATGAAAACAAAAAGCAAGAAAAAATTAAATGGCTCTTTTTCTACAAAAATTTCAGTTTTAGAAGAGTTAGAGGAAGGGAATCCAATTATTAAAGAAATAATTAACTACAGGGAATTGCAGAAATTACTTTCAACCTATATTGATGTCATACCTAATATGGCAAAAAGTGATGGTAGGCTACATGCCAAGTTTATCCAAAATGGCACAACTACTGGACGTTTTTCTTCTTCTGACCCTAATTTACAAAACTTACCTATAAAGTCCGAACTCGGTAGGCGTATCCGAGGAGGTTTTATAGCTGAAAAAGGCTATAAACTCGCAGCTTTTGACTATTCTCAAATAGAATTAAGAGTGGCGGCTGTGCTCTCAAAAGATAAAAAAATGACTGCAATTTTCAAAGAGAAAAAAGACATTCACACGGGGGTGGCCTCTTTTGTGTTTGGGGTGCCTATGGAAAAAGTAGATAGTGAAATGCGACGCCAAGCTAAAGTTATAAACTTCGGGATTATTTTCGGCATGGGTGTTTCAGCTTTACGTAAAAATTTAGATAGTACTCGCGAGGAAGCCCAAAAGTTTTACGATAATTATTTTAAGCAATTCTCTGGGGTTCGTGATTATTTAGAAGAAGTAAAAGTTTTAGCTACCAAAAATCTTTTTACGGAGACGATGTTTGGTCGGCGCAGATATTTTCCAAACATAAATTCTAAAATTCCATTTTTACAAGGAATGGCGCTACGTACCGCTACCAATGCGCCAATTCAAGGCACTGCAGCTGACATCATAAAGCTCGCAATTAGATATGCGAATGAAGATTTACAAAAAGCAGGACTTTTAAACAAAGCGCATTTAGTTCTGCAAATTCATGATGAGTTAGTTTATGAAATAGAAGACAGTGTGTTAGAACAAGCTAGTGAAATAATAAAAAATGCCATGGAGGGGGTATTAAATAGGTCATATTTACATTATAAAACCGATATCCCGATAGAGGTTCACTCTGGTTTTGCCTCTAACTTCGGGGAAGTGAAATAACTTATTTCGTGATATATTACTATGATGCAAGAGTTAAGTAAAAAAGAGTCCGACCTAGGGGTTGTTTTCAGTGGAAAAACCGTACATCGTGTTTTAGCTCACTCTTATGGCTTATACTTTTTGTTATTTTTACTTGGATTTTTTTTGAGCTTGGCGTTTCCTATAAAAATACTCTCTTCTGCCATAACTAGACCTTCAGGTTTTATTCTTTTAGTTCTAGCGTCCATTTTAATATTTTGGGCGCAGCACACATCACGGAATTTAGATAAAAAGGATGAATTAAAAAAAGAAAGTTTTTGTCGTGGCCCATATCGTTATACTAGAAGCCCAACCCATTTAGGGCTTTTCCTTTTGTTTTTTGGTTTTGGAGTTTTAATCAACTCTTTCTTTATAATGTTAACTACTTTGGTTTCTTTTTTCGTAACTAAATTTATTTTTGTAAATAAGCAAGAAGCTATTTTGACAGAGAAATATGGTGCACCGTATCTAGAGTATAAAAAAGCAGTTAAGTTTTAAATACTAAATAAGCCATGATATATCTTTTTTCCGGAGATGATGTAAAAAATAAGCACAATGCTTATATCAAATTTATAAAATCCATACCCAAAGCTACGGAGACTTTTTTTATTAGCAGAAACGAGTTCAATAAAATGCAGGTAGAAAGCCTGTATTCTGGCTCGGGACTTTTTTTTGCTAAATCTGCTGTCATTTTTTCTAATGTTTTAGAACGGGAAGAGCTAAGAGAGTTTATTTTAGAAAAATTAGAGTTAATGGGGGAGTCCCAAAATGATTTTATATTTTTAGAAGGTAAGTTAGGTAAGCCTGTAATAGATGCTTTTAAAAAAGCTAGAGCAGAAATAAATATTTTTGAATTGCCGAAAGCAAAATTGGAAAAATTTGATAACTTTTTACTAGCCAACGCCTTCGGACAAAAAGACAGATTAAACCTCTGGATTTATTTTCGTATGGCGGTGGATAGAGGGGTAGTGATGGAAGAGCTCGTTGGGGTTTTAGGTTGGAAAGCTAAAGATATGATTTTAAAAAAGAATTTTGGTAAATTCTCTGAAAACGAATTAAAAAATTTTGTTGCCAAACTTTCTTATCTATTACCAGAAGCTAGGGCTAAAGGCGAGGACGCCGAAGCTGCTTTTGAACAGTTTTTATTGGAAGCGTTCTAAACATCAAACTTCTTGATTTATAGGCTTATTTCATATATATTTCATAAACGCGCCCGTAGCTCAGTCGGTAGAGCTGCTCCCTTTTAAGGAGAAGGTCGCAGGTTCGATTCCTGCCGGGCGCACAATTATAAAAGAGTTTATCTATTGGGTCTCTAGCCAGTCAATCATTTTAGCAAAAGTGGAAGGTCCAGCTTCGCCATCAGCGGTTAGTCCAACTGCTTTTTGGAATTTTATTACATCTGCCTTAGTGCCTGCGCCGTAGTCGTTATCTACTTTTTTAGTAGTTCCATTATAAATATTTAAAAAAGTTTGCACTGTACCAACTCTTGTTCCACGAGATTTTTCTTTCATATAAACCTTATCGTCAATGAGTTTCTGTAGGTCGTTTATTAAACTTTGGTATTTAGTTGAAACTACTGGTTCTTTTACCACTGGAGCTGGAGTTTCTTCTATTTTTTCTTCTTGAGTCGCTTGCAGAGAAGCAAGTGTGTCTTTCAGTTCATCTATTTCTTCTTGCAGCTCTTCATTTTTTTGTTCCAGTTCTTCTTGTTTTTGTCTATTAGCATGAACATCTCCAGGTTCTATGGTGTAAAATGCCCAGTAGCCTAAAAGACATGCTAACACTATGGAAATAACTAGAAAGATTAAAAATTTAAAGTTTTGAAACATGTAAGTATTATATCAATAAGACAGGATTGAAGCAAAAACAGGCTTTTATTCTAATAAATGTTAAAATAAATAGGCATGTCCGCAGTCCACAAATCCCTTTTATATCTGCTTATTATTACTTTGATAAGCTCCGCCCTGTCTTACGTTATCGTAATCCGAGCATTTAACACTTATTATGATGATATAGATTACGCTGGCTTCAAACTAGTTTTTCCCTAAAACTTTTTTCATAATTGGGATTACTCTGCTTGCGATTACTTCATAGCCTTTATCATTCGGGTGAATACCGTCAGACATTAAATCTTTTTTTGTTATAATTTTTTCTAAAACATCTGACAGATATGCCGTTTTATATTCTTCTGCTAAATTTTCAAAATCATTTTCATATCCATCAGTTAAAACACCACCTCTAACTCCAAGCAAAACAACTAAAGTTCCATTGTTTTGTAATTTTTCAATAATAGTCCCTAGGTTTTTGAAAGTTTCTTCTTTGGGTATGCGGCGCAAGATATCATTACCTCCTAAAAGGAGCATCACAATGCCTGGGTCTAAAGAAATAACTTCATCAAGTCGTGATATTGCTGAAGAGGTTGTATCTCCACTTCTACCTTTATTTATTATTGGAATATTTAATTCACGCTCGGTGTTTGGAATAAAACCTCCTCCGTTAGATGAACCTACTCCTTCTATTAAACTATCGCCAAATGCCACAATAGTATTGTTTTTAGCGGGGTAGTTTACAATTTTTTCTTCTGTGTGGAATAACACATACAAAACTAGCAGTGATACTATTATTCCAACCCAAAACAACTCCTTTTTTCCCATGGCTACATAATATCACAGGTTTAATTTTAGATGTTATAATGTTTTTATATGCGACAATCATTTTTAAGAGTTTTTGCTTTGTTTATTCTGGTGTTTATTCTTGGGGTCATGTATTTATTTTCACTAAAAAGTTCTTCGCCGAAAAATGAAGAACAAATTGCTTGTACCATGGATGCGAAAATGTGTCCTGATGGTAGTTATGTTGGCAGAAGCGGTCTAAAATGTGAATTTACACCTTGCCCAGAACCAAAAGCAGATAAATCAGATTTTATAAAAGTTTCTAATCCGCAGCCAAACCAAATAGTTACAAGCCCTCTAGAGCTTACTGGAGAAGCTCGGTTGTGGTATTTTGAAGGGTCTTTTCCGGTTGAAATATTAGATGCAAATGGCAAAAAATTAGGAGTAAGTTATGTGCAAGCTGAAGGTGAGTGGATGACAACTGAGTTTGTCCCTTTTAAAGGAAATCTTATTTTTTCTTCACCTGAAACTTCTACTGGCACACTTATTTTAAGAAAAGATAATCCTTCTGATATGCGAGAGCTTGATGACAGTATTTCTATACCTATTCGCTTTTCTCCATAACTTTGTTATCTTGTAGTTATGCCAAGCATTTTTAAATTACATAACCCCTTTAAACCAGCGGGCGACCAACCAGTGGCTATTTCCAAGCTTTTAGAAGGTTTAGCTAAAGGTATGGATAAACAAACTCTTCTAGGAGCCACAGGCACCGGTAAGACTTTTACTATGGCAAATGTAATAGCAAAGTATAATAAACCTACTTTAGTAATTGCTCACAACAAAACCCTCGCAGCTCAACTAGCTCAAGAATTTAAACAATTTTTCCCTGAGTCCGCAGTCCATTATTTTGTTTCTTATTATGATTATTATCAACCTGAAGCATACATGCCAGTGTCTGATACTTATATTGAAAAAGATGCTTCTATCAATAAAGAAATAGACATGCTTCGCCATGCTAGCACTCAAGCGCTGCTTACTCGTCCTGATGTGATTATAGTGGCATCGGTGTCTTGTATTTACGGTTTAGGAAGTCCGGAAGAATATGAAAAAGTTAATTTAAAAATTGAGCTTGGTATGAAGATGGACCGCATGACTTTAATGAAACGTCTAATTGAAATTCATTTTGAAAGAACAAATGCCGATCTAAATCCAGGAACTTTTCGCTCTATTGGAACAAAGGTAGAATTTATGCCTGTTTCAGATACGATGATGTTTCAAATAGAAATGGAGGATGGATTTATAAGTAAAATTACTAAAGTTGACCCTATTTCTTCGCAAATTTTAAAAGAAGAAAACAACATTTTTGTTTTCCCAGCAAAACA
>JAIOPY010000007.1 GCA_021413625.1 Candidatus Nomurabacteria bacterium
CATAGGGGATATATTAGCAGAATATTATTTAAAATCAATGCTATATGTCTAAGATTCTTCCGCAAACTTCTTTTTGATTTCTTTGAGTATTTGGTCGGATATCTTCTTCTCTTCTTTTAGGAACTTGCGAGTAGCATCATAGCCTACACCGAGCTTTTCTTTTTCTTTCTTTTCGCCTTCAGGTAAGTAGTAATATGAGTTGCCAGTTTTTTCTATAATTTTATATTTTTCTCCTAACGCCATTAATTCACCTTCTTTGGAAATACCTTCGTTGTAAATAATATCAAACTCTGTTTGTTTAAATGGCGCCGCCACTTTATTTTTCACAATTTTCACACGAGTGCGAGAGCCTACCACCTCTTCGCCCTTTTTAATTTGAGCGATTTTACGTATGTCTAGGCGGACAGAAGTATAGAATTTTAATGCCTTGCCTCCTGGAGTAGTTTCAGGGTTGCCAAACATCACGCCTATTTGCATTCTGATTTGGTTTATGAAAATAACGGCAGTTTTTGAGCGAGCAACTATAGCAGTAAGCTTGCGAAGGGCTTGGGACATAAGTCTTGCTTGTTTGCCGACGTGGTATGCGCCCATGTCTCCCTCTATTTCGTCTTTTGGAGTTAGTGCTGCCACTGAATCCACCACAATCACATCAATTTTTCCTGTGCGCACTAAAGATTCCACTATTTCAAGAGCTTGTTCACCGTTGTCTGGTTGGGAAATCAATAAATCGTTAATATTAACTCCAAGTTTTTTAGTATATTCTGGGTCCATTGCGTGCTCCGCATCTATGTAAGCGCAAACGCCACCTTTTTTTTGAGCTTCCGCCACAATGTGTAGAGATAATGTTGTTTTTCCAGAAGATTCAGGTCCAAATATTTCAATTATTCTGCCACGGGGGATACCGCCAACGCCAAGAGCCATATCTAGACCAATGGAGCCAGTTGGAATGACATTTATATCTACTTTTGGTGAGTCACCGAACTTCATGATTGCGCCTTCACCAAACTTTGTTTGGATAGACTTCAGTGTGTCTTCAAGTATCGCCATGCCCATAGTTTTGTCTCCTTGCCTACCGGCAGGCAGGTCCTTTTTTTCTTTTTTCTTCATAAACTTTATTTTTCGTAAATTAACTTATAATTTTTCTCATCTACAAACCCAAATTTATCTTCAGCCTTTATGTTTATAACATTATACCCTGAAAGTAGAGCAATTGTATCACTAAAATTTCCTTCTTGGTCTATGGATAGTTCTCGCCCATTTAGGCTTAAATTTATGGCTCCTTTGGCGTTTCCTTCAATTTTCATTATGCTTTCGGTTACTTTTACTCCATCTAATATGTTTACATTCTTGATTTTTACACCAAAGATTAAATCATAAGAGCGAAAGAAGGCATATACAACAATGAAAATAAAAAATATAGACAGGGAAGCTATTTTTAATATTTTCTTTGCGTTATGATTCATCCCGTTAGATTACCCGATAACTCCACGCTCTTCCAGCATATCCATTAGTCGTGCGGCGCGAGCATAACCAAGTTTTAATTTTCTTTGTAGATAAGAGGTGGATGCCTTGCCAGCTTCTACCACACAAGCTCGCGCTTCTTCATACATTTCATCATCGTCACTATTATCTACATCGTCTAGTGTGCTTTCAAAAATACTTTTATCAGGAGAAATGCTTCCAGCGGATAGTGTTATTTCTTCAGTGATTTCATCTCTGTATGCATCGGCTAAGTATTTTACTACTTTTTTTACTTCTGATTCGGAAATGAAAGCAGATTGTAAACGCTCTGGTTGAGACTCACCTGAAGAGTAAAGCATGTCTCCAGCGCCCAATAATTTTTCGGCGCCACCAGCATCTAATATTGTGCGGGAGTCAATTTGGGAAGAAACTTTTAGAGCAATACGAGCCGGCACGTTTGCTTTAATCAAACCTGTAATAACGTTTACCTCTGGGCGTTGGGTGGATAGTATCAAGTGTATGCCTACTGCCCGAGACATTTGAGCTAGTCTTACTATTGCAGACTCTAGCTCTCTTGGATAAGTGCTCATTATGTCTGCCAATTCATCTATTATGATGACAATATATGGCATTCTGTCAGCATCTACTTCCACTTCTTCTCCTTCATCGTTTGTTTTTGTTTTCTTTGGATTCTTGTTGAATACATTGTTATGGTAAGATTCTACATCTCGCACAGATTCTGCTTCTAGGATATCGTAACGTCTATCCATTTCTTTTGCTGCCCATTTAAGAGCAAGTATTGTCTTTTTAGCTTCAGTTATTACAGGGGTAAGCAGGTGAGGGATGTTTTTATATAGAGTAAGCTCTACTCGCTTTGGGTCCACCATTATAAACTTCAAATCATCCGGACCGTTCTTATATAAGAGAGAGGTAATCATGGAGTGGATAGTCACTGATTTTCCTGAACCTGTAGTTCCAGCCACTAGACAGTGAGGCATTTTTGCCAAGTTGCCCACCACTGCTTTACCCGAAATACTGCGACCAAGAGCAATGGAAAGAGGGTAAGGTCCATTTTGGAATTTTTCATCAGCAAGAAGTGTTGCCAAGCCCACCATAGACTTGGTTCTGTTTGGAATTTCAATACCTACTAAAGATTTACCTGGTATTGGAGCTTCTATTCTAATAGGGTGCGCTGCTAGAGCTAGAGCTAGGTCATTTTGTAGTCCTACTATTCTAGATAGTTTCATTCCTTCTGCGGGTTTTAATGCATAGCGAGTAACTGTTGGTCCCACAGTAATTTCATCCATCTCAACTTCAATACCGAAGTTTGCCAATGTTCTTTTTATTATATTTGCATTTGCTTTTATGTCGCCAGTGTTTGGTTTACCTTTATCTTCTTCAAGTAAAGATAGTGGTGGGGGAGTATAAGTAGATATTAAACCACTTTTTCTTTTCTTTATAGGCATTTCTTCCTCTTCTGGTGTTTCCACTTTAACTTTTTTGGTTACACCAAGAGCTTTTTTAATTTTTTCTCCAGTAGTTTCTTTTTCTTCTTCAATTTCCTCTTCCTCTTCTGTTTCTTCGTATTCCTCTTCCTCCTCATCTTCTATTTCTTCTTTTCTTTCATCTTTTTTCTTTCTCTTAAATAAAGACCAGATTTTAGATAAAATTACTCCTAACTCTGGCTTAGCATCAAACATTACTATTATAGAGATAATTAAAATTGCTCCCAAGAAAACAATGCTTGCGTATGTATCAAAAAGCGCCATGAAAGGAGTTGATAAAATTTCTCCCAAAAGCCCTCCAGAATGCTTACCAGAAGCTACATCTATTATTCCTAAGCCTGAAAGCAAAAACAATACTCCACTTACCGTGCGGGTGAGCCCAATGTCTGGTGCTTCTGAATTTAAAAATGAAGAACCAAGTAAAATAAAAAGCGCCGGAAGTAAAATGTATCCGACACCTAGAAGGTAATGTAATTTTTCATAAATAAAACTTCCAGCGACTCCAGCCATATCAAATGCGGACATTGATAAAAATACTGCTAAAACAAAAAACACTACTGCAAGTATTCCATGTTTGGTTTGGCTTTTCAGTCTGCTGATGTTGTTTTTTTCAAGTTTCTTTTTTGCCATGTAAGGTATTTTAACATATTTTATTAAATAGTTTCAGCTAGAATAATTTTTAAAATGCACGCATATCCACCAGCTGGTGGATTGCTCTCTCCCTCACTCAAGAAAACAATAAGAACATTAATTCTTTTGTTTTCTAAGTTCCTGTGCAAGGCATTTAAAAAACAATTCTGGCTTTTATATAAGCAAGATTGTTACGGAGTGTGACGGCACGAGTCTTTGTAAATTTCGCAGCAGGAAATTATGAGCGTATTAAAAAAATTACTCCAAGTGATGAGTTCATTGTTTTCTTGACTTTTATAGTTGTCTTATACATAATGGACAATTATGATAAAGGACGAAAGGGCCATAACAGACGAAATGTCTGCCACAAGTTTCTCTCTAAAAGACAAAAGTTTGTCACCCGTTTCTTACACTAAAACAGACAAGCTAATTAGCGCTTTATATATGGTTACAGACATAATGGACAGAGAAGAACCATTGCGTCTAAAGTTAAGGACATTAGGGGTAAACATCATATCGGACTTACATTCTAACTTCATAATGGAGGCGCACTTTCTTCATAAGCTTAAGGACAGGATTAATGAAATTATGTCCTTTTTAGGCATAGCTGAGACTTTAAATTTAATATCAGCCATGAACTCCAATATCTTATTAAAAGAGTTCTCTGAACTTAAACAATCTATTCAATCTTTAAACCCAGACGGTGAGTTGTCTTTATTTTTTGCAGAAGAAAAACATATCGCTAGTCCAATATTAAAAAATAGTAAAATTAGTTTTATAGGACAAACCAAGTCCACTAGGATTGGTGTCCAAAAAGGGAATACGTTAATGAAAGCTTTGTCCGATAAAGTTCCATCTCTGTCCAATACATCAGATGACTTTAATAACCTAAAAAAACAAAGACAAGAAGAAATTTTAAAGATAATAAAGGACAGCTTAAACAGTGGTACAGAGGGCCTAACTATAACGGACAT
>JAIOPY010000016.1 GCA_021413625.1 Candidatus Nomurabacteria bacterium
GCGCGGTGGATGAAGGCGCAGCGGAAAAAATTGGCAATAAAATAAAAAGCACCATCATGAAGGCAAACATTAGAGTTATTGCCTCAGCTGAAACTAAAGAAAGAGCTGAAGGGATATTGACCGAAATAGAATCTTCCTTTAATCAATTTTCTGAAGCTGCTAGTAATTCTTTTGTTTTTGAAAAGCTACAAGGTAGTGACTTAAAAAAACTATTTCATGATTTTTCCTACCGTGCTTTTTCATCCAATAAAGTATTACCAATGAACCTAAAAGAACTCTCATCTGTTTTTCACTTCCCAGTGGGTATAGGTAGCCAACCTCAGCTTAAAGAAGCTAAATCAGGTATTGCGCCTGCTCCACTTGAGGTAGGCAAAGAGGGAATAATCCTCGGGGTTAATAATTACAGAGGCAAAGAAACTGAAATTCATATGGCGCGGGAAGACCGCATGAGACATTTTTATGTTATTGGTCAAACAGGTACAGGTAAAACCAATATTTTGCTTAACATGATAACTCAAGATATTAAAAATGGAGATGGTTGCTGTTATATTGACCCACACGGCACGGATATACAAACTATTCTCTCCCGTATTCCTAAAGAGCGTATTGATGATGTTATATATTTTGACCCAGCTTATACTGCAAGACCTATGGGTTTAAATATGCTGGAGTATGACCCAAAATATCCTGAACAAAAAACTTTTGTAGTGAATGAAATGATGGGGATTTTTAATAAACTTTTTGATATGAAAGTTGGCGGGGGTGCTATGTTTGAGCAGTATTTTAGGAATAGTGCATTTTTGGTGATGGAAGACCCAGAATCTGGTTCAACACTTTTAGAAATAACTCGGGTGCTGGCAGATAAAGAGTTTAGAGATATGAAATTTGCTCGTTGCAAGAATCCAATTATTAAACAATTCTGGATTTCTGCGGAGCAAACAACAGGGGACCAATCGCTGGCAAACTTCGTGCCTTATATTTCTTCCAAGTTTGATAACTTTATTAGTAATGACATCATGCGCCCAGTAGTGCTTCAACAAAATTCAGTTTTTAACTTTAGAAAAATAATGGATGAAAAGAAAATTCTATTAGTAAATCTTTCTAAGGGTAGACTCGGTGATATCAATGCTAACTTAATCGGTTTGGTGTTGGTGGGTAAAATACAGATGGCAGCGCTTTCACGGGTAGATATGTTTGGCAAACCAATGAATGATTTTTATCTATACATTGATGAATTCCAAAATGTAACCACGGATTCTATTTCATCTATTTTATCCGAAGCTAGAAAATACAGACTTTCTTTAAATATCGCCCATCAATATATAAGCCAACTTGAGGAAAATATTAAAAACGCGGTGTTTGGCAACGTTGGTTCTATGGCTGTATTTAGAGTAGGAACTGAAGATGCTACCTTTTTGGAACCTAAGTTTAAACCAACATTTACCGCTCAAGATATTACTAAACTGGATAATTACAATGCTTATGTGAATATGTTGGTAAAAGGACAACCAACTAAACCTTTTAATTTAACAACTTTGGCGCCTGAAAAAGGTAACCCGGAAATAGTGGATTCCTTAAAAGAGCTTTCATATGTGAAATATGGTAGAGATAGAACTGAAGTGGAGGATGAAATTATGGGAAGGTATAAGTCTATGGAATAAATATGGAAGAATTTGAGATAAAATTTTTAGAAGTTAATGTGCCAGAGTTAGAAAAAAAGTTACTAACTATCGGAGCTAAAAAAGTAGGGGAATACGATTACAGTCGGATGCTTTTGGATTATCCGGATTTTAGGTTAAACCAAAGGGGCTCATGGTTAAGATTACGCACTAATGGTATTGAGACAACTCTTGCTTTCAAGGAGCGTATTAAGGACCCAAATGATAGCGCTGGCTTGAAAGATTTAGGGATGAAGGAGGTAGAAGTTGTAGTTGATGATTATAAACAGACGTATGAATTATTTAAAGCTCTTGGTTTTGTAATAAAGAGAGAGGAGAAAAATAAAAGGATACGTTATCTTAAAAAAGATGTTGTTTTTGATATAGATTTTTGGCCACAGATTCCCCCATATCTTGAGATTGAGTCTAATTCTTTCAAGGAAGCAGAAGATGCAGCAGTAGAGCTAGGTTTTGACCCAAAAGATTCTGTAATATGCTCTGCGGGTAAAGTATATAAAAAATACGGTTTTAATACAGACGAGTATTCTTCTATAACTCCTGAAGGAATGATAAAAAAATAATTTGCATCCCGTCGTTCGCGAACGATGGGGTTGTAAAATTATTTTTTTCTGCTAATATGATTTCTATGAAACACCCAAAAGAAGAAAGAACATATGTGATGATTAAGCCAGACGGAGTCCGCAAGGGTCTTATTGGCGAGGTTATTAAGCGTTTTGAGCAGAGAGATTTAAAGGTTGTAGCTATTGAAATGTTCCAGCCTACTCGTGACTTGATTCACAATCATTACCCAAAAGATGATGCTTGGATAACTAGATTAGGAGAGAAAACAAAAGGCACCTACGAAAAGTATGGCTATGACATGATGGCAGATTTCGGCACAACCGATACTGCAAAAATAGGACCAGAAATACGAAAATGGCTGGTAGATTACATGCTTTCTGCGCCTCTTGTTAAAATGGTTATACAAGGAGTTCATGCTGTGGATGTAGTAAGAAAAATTGCTGGCGACACACTTCCATACAAAGCTGATATGGGCACTATAAGAGGCGATTTTTCCATTGATTCTCCAGCTATGGCAAACAAGGAAAAAAGAGCGGTTATGAATATAATGCACTGTTCTGAAACACCTGAAGAGGCAGAACACGAAATCAAACATTGGTTTGGAGATTCAAAAACCTATGAATATAAGAGATTTGGAGTAGACGAGTAAATTTTTTAAAAGCCCCGAAAGGGGCTTTTATGTTAAAATTATTTTATGCATGAAATTGAAACGAAAGTTTTAGAAGTAGATGTAGAAAAAATCAAAACAAAAATTGAAAGTTTGGGTGCCAAGCAA
>JAIOPY010000027.1 GCA_021413625.1 Candidatus Nomurabacteria bacterium
TAAGATTCTTCTTTAGTTTTTGCTCCATCCTTAAGTAAGGAATTCTTAATAGCTTCACTTGCCACAGCATCTTTAGAAAAAGCTTTAAGGATAGCTTCGTTGCTCTCATAACCCATAGCTTTAAGAAGCGCAGTGGCTGGAAATTTTCTTTTCTTGTCTATTCTTACGTAAATTCCCCCATCAGCTTCGGATTCAATTTCAATCCAAACTCCACGAGCAGGGATAAGTTTTGCGCCAAAAAATTTTTTGCCTTTTATGTCAGACTCTGTAAAGAACACTCCGAAACTTCTAGCAAGTTGAGGCACAATCACACGTTCTACACCGTTGATTATAAAAGTTCCGTGGTTAGTCATCAAAGGCAGCTCGGTCATGAAAATCTCCTGCTCTTTAACAGTGCCTAAAATTTTATTTGTCAGTTTTACTCGCGCTTTCAAAAAGCCTTGGTAAGAAAGCTTGTTTACTTTGCAATAATTTTCATCATTCTTTGCCTCTCCGATAGAGAATGATGTGAACTCTAGTTGAAACTTTTTTGCAGAATAGTCCGAGATTGGAGAAAATTCTTTAAACACTTCCCCTACCCCTTCTTTTACCAACCAAGCAAAAGATTTTACTTGAGCTTCAATTAAATTTGGAAATTTAATCAAAGGCTTTTGATACCGAGAGAAATATTTCTTCGGACGCTTTGTTTGTGTTTGCATATTTATTTAAAATAAAGCAAAAAGCAAAAGAAAAACAGACAAAAAATGCTTTTCTTTAGCTTCTTAAAATATTTAGTATTATGATTAAGTTAAAACCCTATTAATAAAACTTTAATACAAACAGGATTGCATCCGATACTCAATCAATGAATCTCAAATACCTTACTCTTTTTTACCTTTTTTGTCAAATACGGCTCTGGGGATTTCGGTTATTTACCTCCCTTTCTCCATTCATCTATCTTTTTGTGGTTGCCTGATAAAAGAACTTTAGGCACTTTATAATTTTTACCTTTATATTTTAAAACCTCAGGGCGGGTGTAAACTTCACTGGAAGACACCCTCTCTTCTTCTAGAGATTCATATTTACCCAACACTCCTGGAATCTGGCGAGCAATGGAATCTATTAAAATCATAGCTGGCAATTCTCCGCCAGTTAATACGTAATCCCCTATTGATAAATCTTGCGCTTTAAGAATTTTCTGCACCCTAGCATCAATGCCTTCATAACGACCAGAGATTAAAACAATGTCTGTATATTTTTTGGCAGAATTTTTTGCGTAAACTGTGTCAAACTTTTTACCAGATGGAGAAAAAATTATAATTTTTGATTTTTTATTTTTTATTTTGATACTTTCTACTGCTTTAAGTATGGGCTCAGCGCGCATAACCATGCCAGGACCACCACCATATGGTTTGTCATCTACTGGCTTGTAATTATTTTTGGGTGCCTTTATGAAATCTCTTGGGTTGTAAAACTTGATGGAAATTTTTTTATTTTTTATCGCCCGCCCAATAATAGACTCTTTTAAATAAGAATCAAACATTTCGGGAAAAATTGTGATTATATGAAAATTCATTGTATTTTAGTTATCCACATACCCTTGCCTTTTTATTTGTAACAATATATAATGACCATATCATTCGAAAAGACCACGCCTCGGCGGGGTCTTTTCATTTATAGGGAAACAATCTCTTTTTTAATGTTAGATTTTATATCTTTTAATGACATATAAAAAACCTTGTCTTTTTTTTCTGCTATTAAGTCTCGTAACTTTGTAGAGAAAATAGCAACAGTTAGACCAGCTTTTATATCTTTACCTGCATAAGAGACAACAGTAACCTTTGCCACTCCTTTATCTAAAGCTTTCCTTATTAAATACTCAAAATCACCATCTCCTGTAAAAATAAATAGCTCAACATCTGGAGAAGATTTTTCTATAACATCAACAGATAACTCCACGTCACAATTTGATTTTTTACGATATCCCATATTTATAGTCTGAACATTGTCTTCTTTACAATTTAAGCACTTAAAAGCAAAAGTTTTATCTTTATTTTTATAAGCGAAAACTGATTTACTTTTTACAATACAGCAACTAATTTTAGACAATGCATCAAACTCTTTTGCAGTCTCAGTATCACCATTTTCAATCCCAGTATAGAAGAAAACTTCTGAGCATGACTTTTTATTTTTTAGGAAGTCACATAATTTTACCCAATCAACAACAAACCCTAGCATTGTTTGTGTAGTGCTTGCGGTATTCTGAACATCTATGAATGCATACCTTTTCATAAGGAAAATTATAGCACAAAAGCACCCCTTAACGGGTGCTTTTGATTATTTTTATTTAATTAAGATTAAATTCCTTTCAAGTCTTCCATTGCTTGGTCAACTGTTTTAAGAGTTGGAGATTCAGCACGTTCTGGTCTCATACCACCTTCTGGTTCGTTTATCTTCAAATTAACACGAGCGTTATTCTTCATTCCAATAATCCGCAACAGAGTTCTGATTGCTTTGGCAGTGTTGCCCATTCTTCCGATTATCTTACCCATGTCGGCAGGATTAACAGTTAATGTTATAAGCACACCCATCTCATCAACAGAACGGTCAATTTTGACATCGTTCGGATTATCAACTAGAGCTTTTACCACATACTCTAGAAATGTCTTATCAGCGTCTTGCATATGTTCAGTTATAAATATTTATTTTTTAAAAGAGAGGCAGTTTTACGACATAACTGCTTGCTATCATTATACAAAACTATTTTTTAGCTTTCAACTCTTTTCTCTTAACAGTTGGGGTTTTTTTAGGTAATACGTTGATTTTCTTACCTGTTAGAACCTTTTCATGCACTAGAAAATTATGCATTGTATCTGAAAGCTTTGCGCCCTTACTAAGCCAGTGCTTAATTCTATCATCCGCAAAAACTTTAGCTCCAGCTTTAGGATTATAAGTTCCAAGAATTTCTAAAAATCTTCCACTTTTAGTGCTATTTTTTGAATCGGTCAAAACGGCACGGAAGGATGGGTCGTTCTTTCTACCTATTCTTTGTAATCTAATTTTTAACATCGTAGAAAGAGTTTAACATAAATTATAAAAAAGGCAAACTGTATAAAAAATTACTGACTAGAAATAGAAAAGGCGTCGGGCACCTTTTCAAAAGTGCTAGACGCCTTACTGATTTATATTCCGAACCCCGACGGTTCGGTGTTGTCCCGCCGAGGCGGAACGAAGAGCTAGTTGCCACCCGGACGGTTGGTGCCGCCAGGGGTGTTGATGACCGGAGCGTTGCCGCATCCGGGACACGAGGTGTTCGCACCACCGGGGCTGGTAATGGTGGGTGCCGACCCGCCAGTTCCAAATCCGGTATTCGTGCCGCCAGGACCGGTCGTGATGGTCGTGGTCATCCCCGAGATGACGTTCGTGCCACCACGGCTCCCGATGGGATACTGCGGACCGCAGCCACCACCAGGACAGGAGGTGGGACCATAGCTGACGTTGTAGCCGCCACTTCCGCCGTAACCGCCACCCGAGATGGTGACGCCGCCGCCGTAGACGGGACCCATGACGTAGCCTCCACCGAGGAGGCCACCGTGATGGTGAACCGTTGACGCCGCGGCTTCCGCGGTCTTGATGGAGCGATTCTCCTCCGACTTCACGCCGACGATGCAGGTGTCGCGCTTGGACTCGTCGTCCAAGTTCGCACACTCCATCGCGGACTTGACGAGGAGGTCATTCGGACGCGCGCCCTTGGCGAGCGTCTTGCCGGTGCTCGCACAACCGGTGCTGAGTACGGCGAGGATGATGACTGCGGCCACAATGACCAACGTCCACACCCAACGCTTAACCGACGACTTCCGTTCCGGGGTCGCTTCTTCGCGACCCAAAATGCTGTTCATGACTATTCTCCGTTTCAAGGGGGCGTCCCCCCTTAGGTTGACGAGGATTCCCCGAACATATCCAACAATACAAGTATAGCATATTTTGCCCCTATTGTCAATATAGGGGTTTCATGCTATATTTAAAGGGTGAAAAATAAACTAGAAGGCATAATTTCCATCTCCTCTAAAGGCACAGGTTATGTGGCATCAGGGGCTGAAAAGAATAAGGGTCAAGACCCTGAAATTGATTTCCGGCATTTAAACACTGCCCTGCATGGTGACGTGGTAGAAATAATCCTTCACCCAAAAGGCAAAGGGCGTCAAACAGCTGAAGTTTCAAAAATAATTACTAGAGCTAAAATGGCTTTTGTGGGAGTGCTGGAAAAAGAAAATGAAAGATTCTTTTTAAAGCCAGATGATACAAAAATGTATACCGATATTTTAATATCGGAAAAATTATTGAATGGGGCTAAAGCTGGGCAAAAAGTTTTCGGTGAAATAACTTCTTGGAAAGATAGAAATAAAATGCCGGAAGGAAAAATAATAAAAGTTTTAGGTATGCCTGGCGATAATAATACTGAAATGCATGCCATCGCCATGGAAAAAGGTTTTGAAGGAGAATTCTCAAAAGAAGTTGAGAACGAAGCAAAAAAAATAAAACAAAATGGAATTACAAAAGAAGATTATAAGGACCGCAAAGATTTTAGAGAAATTTTAACTTTTACTATAGACCCTTATGACGCCAAAGATTTTGACGACGCAATTTCATTTAGAGAAATAGATAAAAATACTTATGAAGTAGGCATACACATTGCAGATGTGTCCCATTATGTAAAAATTGGTAGCGAGCTTGACCGTGAAGCGAAGAAACGTGGCACTTCTGTTTATTTAGTTGACCGAACCATTCCTATGTTGCCCGAAACACTTTCTAATGATTTATGCTCCTTAGTCCCCCATAAAGATAGATTAACAATGAGCGCAGTTTTAACTTTAGACAAAGAAGCGAGAGTTTTGAGTCAATGGTTTGGTAAAACAATAATTCATTCTCAAAAAAGATTTACTTATGAGGAGGCGGAAGAATCAATTAAAAAATCTACCGCTCCTCTACACAAAGAACTTTTTATTTTAAATACTTTAGCTAAAAAGTTAACTAAAGAACGTTTTGCAAAGGGAGCAATATCTTTAGACCAAGAAGAAGTAAAATTTGTTTTAGACAAAGATGGTGTGCCAATAAAAGTTATTAAAAAAGAACGTGGTGACTCCAATCGTTTGATAGAAGAATTCATGCTCTTGGCTAATAAAAAAGTAGCAGAAGTAATGTCACCAAAGAAAAAAGGCTCCTCTTCCCCGCTCTTAGACAACGTATTTATTTACCGCATCCATGACCTGCCAAATAAAGAAAAAATGGCTGATTTATCTTTCTTCCTGCGGAGCTTGGGACATAAAGTATCTCTACAAGATGGACTCATACCTGCCCACCAAATAAACAAACTCCTAGAAAGCCTGTCTGGTAAAAATGAAAAAGACACAGTGCACCGCGCTGTTATTCGTTCAATGGCAAAAGCAATTTATTCAACTAAAAATATCGGACATTATGGCTTAGCTTTTGAATACTACACTCACTTCACTTCTCCGATACGAAGATATCCAGACGTAATAGTGCATAGACTTTTGTCACTACAGTTAGCAAACAAAACTATAAAGAAAGAAAACTTACACGAATATGAAAAAATTTCACTAACAGCATCCGAACAAGAAAAAAGAGCATCCGATGCAGAGCGAGCTTCTATCAAATACAAACAAGTGGAATATATGAGTAAAAGAATTGGGCAAAGCTTTGAAGGCATAATTTCGGGAATTACCGAATGGGGTGTTTATGTAGAAGAAGTAGGCACAAAGTGCGAAGGTTTGGTGCGAGTTAGAGATATCAGTGATGATTTTTATATTTTTAACGAAAAGAAAATGGAACTGCTGGGAGAAAAGAAAAAGAAACGTTACCGTTTGGGCGACAAAGTTAAAATAAAAGTTAAAGGGGTTGATTTGGAAAGAAAAACAATAGATTATGTATTAGTATGAGCCCTAGTTTAAAATCTAAAATTAAATCTGGTTTTTGGGGAGTTTTTTCTGTTGTGGTCGGAGTATCTTTTACTTTTCTTATTTTTCAAAATCTAGATTCTAAAATACCCCAAACTCAAAATATATCCCTAGGAGCGACAGCGATAGAATCAAACATAACAAAAGAAACACCTAAATATTACTTCGCTAAAAACGGCAAAGAAAAGCCTAAAGTTTCAGCGCAAGCGTATGTAGTAGGTGATTTAAGCACAGGTAAAATTATTTTAGCAAAAAATCAAAACAAAAAATTTCCTATTGCTTCAGTATCCAAACTAATTACCGCAACTGTTTTAAGTGAAATAGCAGAACCAGAAGACTTAATCCAAGTATCTAAAAAAGCCCTTGAAACAGAAGGCGTAAATGGCAACCTTCATATAAATGAAAAAATTAAAGCAAGCGACATCTACTACCCTCTTTTACTGGAATCCAGTAATGATGCCGCAGAAGTTATCGCAGAATATCCTGGAAGAGAAAATTTTATAGAAAAAATGAATGATAAGGTAAAAGACCTGGGTCTTGCCTCCACTTTCTTTAAAGACCCAAGTGGCTTATCTCCGGGCAACCAATCAACACCTTTTGATTTATTTAAATTTACCCAATATCTAAAGAGAGAAAAGCCGGAACTGCTAAAAATTACCACTAATAGAAGTTATAATAATAAAAAACATACTTGGTTTAGTAATAATCAATTCTTACGTGAAGAGGGTTATGAAGGCGGTAAAAGTGGCTACACTGATGAAGCATTGCAAACAGGGATATCAGTTTTTTCTATACCGCTTGGTGAAGATGACCCCCACTCTATCGCCATCTTGCTGTTGCAGAGTAATGACAGGCTTAAGGATGTAGAAAATATTTTGAAATATCTGAAAAAAAATATTTATTATGGAGAAGAAAAGAATGCAAACATAGCTTGGATTAAACAAGGCACCACGGAAGCAGAAGTAAAAGAAATAAGTTCAGTCACCCTGTCCTTTGCTGGTGATATAATGCTTGCGCGTGGAGTTAAAAGTTCTGTAATGAAAAATTTTAATGGAGATTATTCAGCCCTCTTTGAGAAGCTTGATATATTACAGAAATCAGACATTGTATTTGCAAACCTAGAAGGCACCGCCTCCGACAAAGGACATGATTTAGGTAATTTGTACTCTTTTAGGATGGACCCTTCCGTAGTGCCAGCGCTTCGTGGCGCAGGTATTGATGTACTGTCTATGGCAAATAACCATGTTGGAGATTGGGGGCGTGAAGCTTATGTTGACACCTTAGCGCGCCTAAAAGAAAACGAAATTCTTTATACCGGTGGCGGCATGAATGAAAGTGAAGCCGAACAACCTGTAATTATTGAAAAACAAGGAATCAGGATAGGTTTTCTAGCATTCTCGGATAAAGGCCCAGACTATCTAAAAGCAGATGCCGACCGTGCAGGACTACTTTTGGCAAACAATCCGCGTTTTGATGAAATAATACAAAATGCATCAAGTTTAGTGGATTTTCTAGTTGTTTCCTTCCACTTCGGAGAAGAATATCAAACCAAGCATGATAAAAGACAAGAAGATTTAGCTCATAGGGCTATAGATAACGGCGCAAAAATAATTGTCGGACATCATCCTCACGTAATTCAAGATACCGAAGTTTATAAAAATGGATACATTATTTATTCACTTGGAAACTTCATTTTTGACCAAGCCTTCAGTAAAGAAACTATGGAGGGAATGTTGGTGGGAATAAAATTAAAAGAAAATGGTGAAATGTCTGTGAAAAAAGATATTGTAAAATTAAATAGAGTATTCCAGCCAGACTCTATAATAAAAGGTAAGGAAGAAAAAATAAAATTCCCAGACCCAGAAACTACAGATTAAATATAAACTACTATAACAAAACTAAAATGGATAAAAACAGACAAGGAGAAATTTTTATTTTAGCAGGAGCTTTCTTTTGGGGCTTGTTTCCAGTTATCACAATATTGTCGCTAAATAATTTACCTCCATTAATGTCTTTAGCATGGAGTACTTTATTTGCTTCCATATTTTTTGCCATAATTATAACCATAAAGAAAAACTGGAAAGAATTAAAAAACAAGTCAGCATTAAAAGATATGGTATGGGTTACATTTATAACCAGTATTCTATTTTATGTTTTATTTTTTTCTGGTTTATCACACACTAATGCTGGTAATGCTAGTATAATTGCTTTAACAGAAGTATTTTTTAGTTTTTTACTATTCCATATTTGGTATAAAAATTATATATCTAGAGAACATATTGCGGGAGCATGCTTAATGCTACTAGGTGCTTTTATTGTTTTATATCCCAACTTCACGGAATTCAAAATTGGTGACATTTTAATTCTATCTGCAGCTTTTGTAGCGCCTCTTGGTAATTTCTTTCAACAAAGAGCTCGCACAAAAGTAAGCAGTGAAACTGTTTTGTTTGTCCGTAGCGCGTTAGCAACACCATTTTTATTCGCCATAGCTTATATTTTTCATCAATCATCTTCTATGATGGATTTAAAACAATCTCTTTTTTTAGTTTTAATAAATGGATTTATAATACTAGGTCTTTCAAAAATATTTTGGATTGAAGGCATTCATAGAATTAGTGTCACCAAAGCTAATGCTCTCTCTAGTGTCAATCCGCTTCTAACATTAATATTTGCTTGGATTTTATTAAATGATATTCCAACTGTCTGGCAGTTGTTTGCACTTATTCCCATGAGTTTAGGGGTAATTCTATTGGGAATAAATAAAAAATCTACCCCAGAAGAAATACAAGTGGTTTAACTATTTAGCTATTGCGGCAGCTTCTTCAAATTTTACAGAAAGGAGTTTAGAAGCCCCATCAGCGCCAATGGTTACACCATACAAAACTCCCGCCCGAGACATGGTCTCACGGTTATGAGTCTACAACTACAGATAAAGATGCATCACCCCCGTCAAACATGATTCGGAAAAATTCCTGAAATTCTTTATTTATCTTTTTTACTCCTTCCTTAAATTCTTTATCTATTTTTTCTTTCAACTCTGCCATTAACTTTTGCAGAGAGTTGATGCTTTCAGTTAAATCAGTCATTTCTTTCGCCAAAAATTGGTCTCGTTCGGAGACTTCATTGTATTCTTTCATGATTTCTCCACCCCCCGCTATACCAGCATCTTCTAATTTCATTTTAATACGTTCTATCTTTCTTCTTTCTTCTTCTTGAACATTGCGTGGCGGTATATTTTGAACTTCAAAATTTTTGAAAGATAAAATTTCAGCACCCACAAGCACTGTGCCCTCTTTAACTTCATTTAGAAAAGCCTCCTCTTCCCTTTTTAAATTATTCTCTTTAACAGAAATTAAATCTAAGGTGGAGGAAAGCTCTTGTTGTTTCACTTTGAAAGAAAATTTTTCTCTTTCTTTATCTCTTAGAGCCTCCATTTCTTGATTTATTTCTTGTTTAAGCGCCTCTATTTTTTGAGATAAATCATCATCTTTTTTACCCAAAGCTTCTATTTGAACTAATATGTCTTTTTGAGTATTTTTTAAATTTTCTATTTCAGAACTTGCTCCAGAGTTTTGTGAATTTTCTTTTTTATTAAATCTACCTAAAATATTTTTAATGTTGGTAAGTATAGACTTAATTTCACCAATATCTTCTTTGCTTATTGCTTCGTCAATAGAGTTATTTATGTCTAAAACAATAGTTGCTACTTCTTCCGCAGAAACCATCACTGAATCAGGCATTTCATCTCGGCGACGTTCTTCCATTTCTATCATACCTTCAATTCTGCCTAATTTTCTATCCAACTCTCCTTTCAAAGCGCGCATTTCGCTAGATGCTTTTTCAAGTTTTTTTAATTCTTCTATGTTGCCATTTTCTTTTTCGCCGCTTTCTTCAACTTCTGCTATTTTAGCGTTGATGGTTGCCAGCTCTTGAGATATTTTATTTTTTTCGGAAGATAAGGTTGTCTTTTCTTGTTCCAGATATACACTTTCATTTTTTAAATACACTCTATAAAGCAAAGATAGCTCCATCTGCATTTCCTTTGCTTTTTCAAACTTTTCCACTTGTTTCCGTAAAAAATTAAGATGAGGTGCGTTCTCACGGCGCAACAGTGAAACCTCTTTCATGTTTTCATTAGTGCGCTCTAATTTCCTTTCAGTCTCTCTAATTTTATATTGATATATTTTTAAACCTAGAGCGTCTTCAATTATCTCCCGTAGGTCTTTTTGGTTAGCGTTTAAAACTCTATCCGCCTCACCTTGAGAAATTATGTGATGCCCCGAAGAGCCAATATTTACAGAAGCTAAAAGGTTGTTTATATCTTTAAGTCTAACTTCGGTGCCATTTAAAATATATTTATTTAACCCGTCAGTATAAACTTCCCGAGAAATTGAAATAACATCATAATTTAAATCAATTTCTTCCCCACCTTCATTAGAAAGTTTGAAAACTTTATCTTCATTATTAAAATAAATAGTAGCTGAAGCTTTGGTACCTTTGGGTAAATGTTTAGAACCTTTAAATATTAAATCCAGTCCAGCTTTTCCACGCATAGACTTCATAGATTGTTCTCCTAACACGAAACGAAAGGCTTCTACCACGTTAGATTTACCAGAACCATTTGGGCCCACAATACAAACCACAGGGTGTTGAAATTCCAAACTTGTTTTTTTGGAGAAAGATTTAAAACCCGTAATTTCTAGTGTTTGTAAACGCATATTATTCAAGCCAATTTTTAGCTGTTATAGCTGCTTCAGCTGCTTTTTGTTCTGCCTCTTGCTTACTTTTACCCTTACCTTCTGCAATCAGCTCCGCGCCAAAATATATTCCCACAGTGAAATGCTTGTCGTGGTCAGGACCAGATTCGTGTAAAACTTTATAAGCTGGGGTAACTCCCACAAATTCTTGGGCTTTTTCTTGCACATAACTCTTGGCATCACGCCAAAGTTTTTTAGAAACTATTTCTTCAGTATGAGGCAAAAGAGTAGAGGTTATAAATTCTTTAGATGCTTCATAGCCTTGGTCTAAATAAATTGCACCAACGTAGGCTTCATAAGTATTAGCTAAAATATACTGGCGAGCTTTACCCATATCTTTTGTTTCGCCGCGAGACAAAAGCAAGTAATCATTCATTCCGATTTTAAGTGCTACCTCTGAAATAATTACTGCATTTACTAACGCGCTACGAACAGCAGTTAGCTCGCCTTCATTGTAACTTGGATATTTTCTATAAAGAAAATCAGTTACCACAAGTTCCAATACTGCATCACCTAAAAATTCTAAACGTTCATTGTGGGATAGCCCAGTATTAGGATTTTCATTTATATAAGAACGATGAATAAAAGCTTGCTTCAACAAGTTTTTATCTTTGAAAACCATCTTTGTTTTTTTCTCAAAATTTGAAAAATCTATCATTATTTTTTAATTATATCTATTGCTTTCCTGATTAATGGAATGATGTCGTTATAAATATGAAGTTCAGGTATTTATTTAAGAGCAAAACAACGCGCTGCATCTAGCCCCCAAGAAACCTCTAAATAAAGAGGTATATACTCACTTTTCTCTAAAAAGTATACCACTTTTTTTAAGGTCTTTCCTTTCTCTGGGTGAGTAGCTACATATTCATTCTCACCTAACCTTTCTTCTATCACCACATCTAAGTTAATTTCTTTTTTGATTGCTTTGACAGTGCCTTCTTCTAGATTTTCACTTTTATCAACCTTGCCTTTGGAAAGAGTCCAGTAACCAAAAACGTCGTGCACTAGAGCAAACATAATATCGTTTTGATGCTTGGCATATACTAAAGCTCCACCTAATGTTTCAACTGGTAATTTAGTAATATCTACTGGTTCATCATTTTTTCTTTTTTTACTTTTTTCGTCTTTACCAGGCTCGCCAATTTCTTTATAAACAGCTCCTAAAACTCCATTCACAAATTTACCAGAGTTTTCACCTCCAAAAGTTTTTGCTAATTCTATGGCTTCGTTAATAGCCACTTTAGGTGGCACTTCTTTTCTATCACCAAAAAGTAGCTCGGTTAAACCGATTCTTAGAATATTTCTATCAATAATAGAGATTTTATCAATCGGCCAGTCTGGCGCAGCCTTTACTATGATTTCATCAATCACCTGGCGTTTCTTTAAAATTTGCTCAATAAGAGAAAATACAAAAACATCATCTTCAAGCCCTGGAGCAAATTCTTTTAAATTTCTTTTTAGAGTATTTTTTATATCAACCGAACCAGCGCTCTCCTCTTCTTTTTTATTTGCATCTACATGCAAAGGACTAGTAGGCAAGAAATCCCACTCAAAAAGAGTTTGAAGCACTATTGATCTGGAAAGGTGCCTGTTTGCCATAAAGTTAGATTTTAGCTTTCGGGAACTAGTTCTTTGGTTCTGCTGCCTTCGCTTTTGCTTTCTTTTGCTTCTTTTCAGCTTTCTTAACCAAGTTTAGAACTTTCTTTCCACGATAAAAACCACAAGCAGTACACACAGTATGTCCCTTTTTTAATTCCTGACAGTTATCACACTTAAAAAAGTTTGCCTTCTTTAAAGCATGATGAGAACGCCTGTTGGCTGTATGCGATTTTGTATGTCTCATTCTTACTACCATAATGTTTTCTATACTAACATATTAAACCCTAAAAGCAAATAACGCTTATTTTTTATAATCAGAATAGGCACTTCTATACTCATCCATGATACTAGTAGCTGTTTCGTTGTCGTATCCCATGGCGTCTTTTAGAAAAGCAGCAAGAGCACTACTAGCATCGGTATAATCATCTTCATAACCAAAATAATAAGCGTCAGCAGGACTCCCTCGTAACTTACCAACTGAATCAAAATCCACCAGACAGCCATCTAAAGTTATGTTATGTCCCATTGATAAATATTTATGCACATAACCATGCTGGTGCATTAAACCTAAATTTTTACCGACGGTCCTTACCAACCATTTAGCATAATCATCTCTACTAAATTTTTCTATATCTAGACCCAACTCTTCTGCAACTAACAAACGAGCATCTTCAATCAAGATATTCCTTTTTTCGCTAGAGACACTCTGGTTTACAGCATCCATCAATCTGGCTTGGGTGCCAAAAGCACGAACCTCTACAACAGGCAAAGAGCCCTCTGATATCATTCCTAATTTTTTAGCATCTGCTATGGAAACTTTTTTGTCTTCCGAAACAATTTCTTCTAACTCAATAATGGCAATTACTCTATGAGTGCGAATGCCGTACTCGTGAAAAATTTCAGAAATTCCCATATCTTGAAGAGCAGCTCCTTTGTTTAATATGCCGCCTGCTTCTCCTTTTGCTCTTTTTTGAACTGGTCCTATCCACCCAGTCAAAACAACATGCCCGATTCCCTTCAGGTCTATGTCTCTATAAATTTGAGGATTATTAGTGTTTGTTGTTTTTTCTTTAAATACTACTCTACCCAACATTGCGCTTCTGCCGTGATAATTTTTCACCTCCAAATTTAATTTGTCTCCTGGAATTTTTGCGCTCAAAAAAGTTCCGAGTCTTGTTGGTTCACCAACTTTTAAATTAAAAGGCGCATCCAAACTAGGATTGACCCAAATTACCTTATTTTTCACTTCCACTGAAGGTAAAGTCTCGCGAGTGGCTTTTAATTCCGCGCCTTTGCCAATGGGAGCCTTTGATACGCCTTTTTCAAATCTCATAGAAACATTATATTACAGCAAGTGGTCTTTTAAAAATGAAATATGTTATCATATAGGAATTATGGAAAAAGCTGAAAAACTACATAATTTAAGGCACTCTTTGGCTCATTTACTAGCGGCAGCGGTGATGGAGCTTTACCCTGATACAAAGCGCACTATTGGTCCAGCTATAGATAACGGATTTTATTTTGATTTTGAATTCTCTCAACCAATATCTGATACAGACTTGCCAAAAATAGAAAAGACAATGAGGAAGATACTCCCGACTTGGAGTAATTTTGAAAGGTCCGAGCTCACAGGTGATGAAGCAAAAAAAGAATACCCGGGCAATCCATATAAACATGAGTTGATTGATGAGTTCACCAAAGATGGACAAAAAGTAACTTTTTATAAATCTGGAAAATATTCCGATTTATGTAAAGGTGGACACGTAGAAGATATGAAGGAGGTTTCAGCTGATTGCTTTAAATTAGACCGTGTGGCTGGAGCATACTGGCGTGGAGATGAGAAAAATAAAATGCTTACCCGTATTTACGGACTAGCTTTTGAAACTAAAGAAGAGTTAGATGCATATCTAAAACAAAGAGAAGAAGCAGAAAAAAGAGACCATAAAAAACTTGGAAAGGAATTAGGATTGTTAATGTCCCATGAAACTGCTCCTGGCATGCCATATTGGTTGCCAAAAGGATTGATACTATATAAAGAACTTGAGAACTACTGGCGCAAAAGGCATGCAGAGTTAGGATACTTGGAAATAGCTAGTCCTTTAGTAAACAAATCAGAACTTTGGAAAATTTCTGGACATTGGGACCATTATAAAGATGACATGTTTATTGCAGACATGGGTGAAAATGAAGTATATGGAATCAAACCAATGAATTGTCCGAACGCAATGATTGTTTTTAAATCTATGCAAATAAGTTATAAAGATTTACCCCTTCGTCTATCAGATACAGACAGATTACATAGATATGAAAGATCAGGGACTTTAAATGGGCTTCTTAGGTGTAGGTCATTTCAACAAGACGATTCACATAATTACATTAGCGAAGACATGATAGAAAGTGAGTATAAAGAAATCATGGAAATATGTAAGGAATTTTATGGAATCTTTAATCTTGAGTATAAATTCAGACTAGGAACTAGGCCAAAAGAATATTTAGGAGATATAGAAACTTGGGATAAGGCAGAAAAAGCACTACATAATGTTCTTGAACAATCCAACAAGGAATATTCTGTAGCGGAAGGTGACGGTGCATTTTATGGACCTAAAATTGACATAGTTATGAAAGACGCAATCGGTCGCGACTGGCAGATGGGAACAATACAACTAGACTTTCAGCAACCAAGACGTTTTGAGCTTGAATACATAGATAAAGACGGAAAAAGAAAAACACCAGTAGTTATACATCGTGTAATCTACGGCTCACTTGAAAGATTTATCGGGATATTGATTGAACACTATATTGGTGCCTTTCCTCTCTGGCTGGCGCCTGTGCAAGTAAAGATAATTCCAGTGCGCACAAATCATAATGACTATGCAAAAAAAGTTTTTGAAATGTTGAAAGAAAAAAATATCCGCGTAGAGTTGGATGACATGGATGCAAACTTGGGCTCAAAAGTTCGTGATGCTAAAACAAATAAAATTCCTTACTGGATTGTCATCGGTGATAAAGAAATTGAAGCGGATAAAATTACCTTAGAATCTCGCGACCAAGGTCAACTCGGTCAAATAAGCACAGAAGAACTCGTAGAAAAACTGTCTGGAGAAATAAAGAATAAAAAATAATTTATTTTTCTTTATGGAGAATTTCAATTAGATTTTTCATTGCTCGTCCACGATGAGAGAATTCTTCATATTCAAGCGGGTCATACTCAATCATAACTTTATCCATACCATCTAGTCGGACGAATAATTCAA
>JAIOPY010000028.1 GCA_021413625.1 Candidatus Nomurabacteria bacterium
CATTTTTCGGCTTAGCTAAAATACGACCTTCCATTTTTGCTACATCAAACGTAAGCCAAGCTGGTGCAGTATAATCTTTCATTCTTTCAGTCAAATTCTCAAAAAGTTTTTTAGTCTTGGAACCTTCACGGATTTTAACAACGTCACCAACTTTCATTTCATATGAAGGGATAGTCACGCGGTGGTCATTTACAATAAAGTGTCCATGAGAAACCATTTGTCTTGCCGCTCTGCGACTTGCGCTCAAGCCCATTCTATAAACCACATTGTCTAGTCTTGATTCAAGTCCCTCGTAGAATTTTTCTGCAGTGTGGGAACCTTTAACTAGAGATGCTTTTTTAACGTAATTAGAAAGCTGACGTTCAGTGATACCATAAGAAAATCGGATTTTTTGTTTTTCAACTAACTGAGTTCCGTATTCAGAAAGAGCTTTTGGACGACGAGCGTTTGGACCGCCGAATTTTCCAGATGTAGCTGAAAACTTTGGAGTTTGACATTTGTCATATACTCCGGGACCTAATCTTCTGCAAACTTTAAATTTGGGTTTTGATATCATAAAAAATTATTATACTCTTCTAGGTTTTTTAGCTTTTGGACCATTGTGAGGGACTGGGGTTGCGTCTTTAATAGAAGTTATTTCTATGCCGTGAGACATAAATGCTCGTATTACAGGCTCTCTACCAGAACCAACTCCTCTAACTACTACATCTGCATCTTTTACTCCGATAGCTACTGCTTTTTCACCAATCAAATCACCCACTTTACCTGCAGCAAAAGGTGTGCCTTTTTTAGCGCCTCGGAATCCTAGTGAACCTGCACTAGACCAGAACAGAGCATTACCCATTTTGTCGCCAAAAAGAACTTTAGTGTTATTGAAAGTTGCATCAATATTAATAATGCCGGAAGACACTTTCTTTTTAGAAGTTTTTGTAGCTTTTACCTCACCTGCTGCTGGGGCTACTTTTGCTTCTTTATTTTCTTCTGTAATTTTTGTCTTTGCCATATTAATTATTTTATGTCTTTGTTTCTTTTCTCTTACCTGATGCCATTGTCTTTCTTACGTTGCCTCTAACTGTTCTGGAATTTGTTTTAGTTCGCTGTCCTCTAACTGGTAACCTTTTCATGTGTCTAATACCTCGGTATGATTTTATATCTTTCAATCTTTTTATATTTGCGCCAATTTCTCTTTTTAGATTTCCTTCAATTTTCATCCCTTCAATTATTGCGCGGATTTTATTTTCTTCGTCTGGTGTTAGGTCTTTTGCTTCGCGACCTCTTTCTATTCCCACTTGGTCTAAAATTTTACGAGCGGTAGAAACACCAATGCCGTAAAGGCAAGTCAAGCCAAATTCTAACCTCTTTTCGTTTGGGACTGTGATTCCAAGAATTCTCATAAATTATTGTTTTTGTTTATGTTTCGGATTTGAACAAATTACTCTTAAATGCCTAGCTCGTCTAACTAGTTTGCAATTATCACAGATTTTTTTTACTGATGCTTTAATTTTCATAAAATTTCAAACTGTCAACCAATATCAATGCATAAGACAAAAACAAGGGAAAAACCCTTATTTTTCAATGCTTATGACTTATTAAAAACTGTAATTACTATGATACACCATACTATAAAAAATTACAAGTCCTTTATAACCTTTTGGTTATTCTCCCTTTTCCACCATAAGGGTCAAGCAGGACTTCAACCACATCCCCTATCAAAACTTTGATTCTATGCATTCGCATCTTTCCGGAAAGATAAGCAAGAATTTCTTTATCTTCCCCATTTTCATCAGTAATTTTCAGCCTAAACAAAGTGGATGGTAAGGCTTCAGTAACGACACCCTTCACCACTAGTAATTTTTCATTTTTCTGGTCACTCATTTATTACAAAATAATACCAAATTTTCAGCTTGCAGTCAATATAACCATTGTTAATAACGGTTAAAAGCTAATTTGGATAAGTAACAATAACTTTTAAACTATCATTATTGTCAGGTAATGACCTACTCCAAAACGGACGAAGAGATAAATCTGCGGAAATTATATTTTCATAACCCGTTAAAATTTGGTTAAAATCTTTCTTCTTTTTACCTAAAATATCTCCTAATAGTTTCACTTCATCCACTCGCCAAACAGCCTTGGAGTTGCCACCTAGGTTAAAGCTGATGGTTTTTAAATTCTCAAATACACTTTTTATACTACTAGTGGTAGTTATACTTGGCATTGAAAATTTTAAATTCCGAATATTTTGGATATAGATATCATTACCCTCTTCTCCAGGAAAAGCTTTAGCAATAATTTTCTTAGTTAGCGCTTGTTCTTCAAATAAAATACCATATAAAGTCCCTTTAAAAGTTACTGGCACTATGTTACTGCCAGAGGTGGAAGTGAAATTTTCTTCATCAACATTTAAATATGCGGCATTTTCAAACAACACAAAACCGTCTGGGGTTTGTTCTGCTGCTTTCTTAAAAAGTTTTGCCTGTAAGGCTGTTTTTAGCTCCATGGATAGGCTATTTTTTTCAAGTTCAGGTATAACATATTGATTACCAACAAAACCACCTGTTATATTGTCTTTAGATTTAGCGTAAAACTTGGTGTACTTAGAAGTGCCTTTGAAACCAAAAATTTTAAAATCCAAAGGACCACTGTTGTATGCTTCCCCCGCTTCAGCCGCATAAATTCCAACTTCTACGGAACCTGGAGTGCTGCCTTTCATTCCTGGAACTGTTATCGCTTTTTTAGTTTTATACATTTTCCCATTTGAACCTTCTAGGCGTGTATTTATATCAAGCTTTTGAGTCGCAGAACTAAATGCGTTGTAAATAGTGGCAAAGCCTTCAGCGCTAACAGAAACCTTTTTTTCTTCACCACCTTCAACATTTTTTACTTCTTCCCCAGAAATAATAACTAGGTCAAAAGGCAGGCTATCAGCTGGACCGTCTTTCACAGCAGAAAGATTTTGATTTAAAACAAGCTCCTCAACTCTAGGATTGATGGTTACTTTTGCTCCAGCAAATAAAAATGAGAAAGAAAAAAGTAGAAATAGGACAGAAAATAAAGCTATAAACCAAATACCGTAACGTGAATTATTAGGATACCTATGAAAAACTTGAACCTCCTCTTCTATATACTCGTCTTCTGCTTCAGAGCGCCAGACTTTTTTAGAAACAACTTTTTTGTTTCCAACTTTTACCATATCTTGCAACATCTTTTTTGACATATATGTATTTTAACTAAGAAAGTTATTAAGATAAACAGATTCAATAATTAAAGACGCATCTCGTGTGACATCATCTTTGAAAGTGGCAATTCCATGTAAAGCTTTAGTGTCTAAAACAGCAATTTGAAACTTGGACTCCGTAAAAGCATATTGATGAAATTGTTCAGCTTTAATAATTTCTTTAAAAAAAGCTCGCATATCGGAGTCCGCAGTCAAAAAGACAACTGATGGGATAGAAAAGTCTTTTGATAAACTAGCCAAGCTTTGTTGAAAATTCTTCAACCATTCATTTTTTAATTTGTTTATTATAGGAGCAAGCTTTCTTTCGGTTGCATGGTGGGCATGTTCATCTTTATATAGAGAAATGAGTGACTTAGCTTCACCAAGTGAAGAATTTAATGCTTTAGCAACCCCACGGGTTATAAAATTACGTCCTAGAGGAAAAGAGGCTGACTCAGACAAAACATCTTTTTTAATAAGAGAAACCTCTGTCATCTCCCCACCGACGTCAACCAATAGAAAGTTTTCGTGGTGAGTTAGCATGTCTCGGGCAACTGTAAAGGCCGCTGTGTTGAAGGAAGAATACTTAACATCTTTAGAATGAAAATGTCGTGAAATAACATCTTCTATTTTTTCTAATACTTGCTCGGGACTCATGGAAACCAGAATAGACATTTCAAGCTCTCTAGCTTTTTTACCAATGGGCTCTAAGGTCGGGTAACCATTGAGTAAGGTTTTAATACTCCGGAGTTCAATATGCCTAAGGTTGTGTGAGGATTTTTTGTTTTTGGATTTATGTTCCTGTTCTAAAAAGTTAATTTCTTTTTTAATCAGGTCATCTGCCAACTTGGTAGTAAAAGTAAATAGGTTATTTTTTTCTAAAGTAATAATTCTAGTTTGAGAAGCATACCAAGGCGCAGACAAAACACAGAAAATCTGCTTCGGAGCGCCTAAGCCAGAGGTACAAACTCTGCTGGCAACGACTTCTAAAGACTTCATGGTTAAACTCAAAAACTTTTCAGGATTTAATTTTTCTTCAAAAGCTATCGGCTCGCGAGTTGAGAAAATTATTTGGGGAAGACCAGACTTATGCATAAAAAACAAAGCGCCTCCTACTGACGCAGAACCAACATCAAAAACCGCAACTAGTTTTTTTTCTTTTTTTGGGCTTGAAAAAATCCCCATATCTAAAAGTATAACAAAAAATGTTACAACAATACAGCTTTTATGCGCCTAACTCCAGCGGACACAGCTTCTTCCTTTTGAATTTTAAAATTACCGAGTTCTTTGGTGTTTGTTACATGTGGTCCACCACAAAATTCTTTTGATACTGCCTCACCTTTTTCATCTTCTATAAAATATACTGACACAGTATCTCCATATTTTGCTCCAAATTCCATCTGCGCACCGAGCTTTTCGGCTTCTGCAAGTGGCATTTCCCGACGAATAACATTTAAACTTTGCTTTATTTTTTCATTAACCCAATCCTCTACTTTTTTCTTTTCAACATCCTCCATTTTGCGCGGAAAGGCAAAGTCTAAACGCAAACGCTCTTCAGTGATGTTGCTTCCCTTTTGCTTGATTTCAGGGCTCAAAACGGCCTGCAGAGCCGCTAAGAGCAAATGGTGAGCCGTATGCAACCGAACTGTTTTTTCATTATGATTCGCAAGCCCCCCCTTAAACATACCTACAGAAGAAGTTCTAGAGAGCTCTTGGTGTTTTTTCATCTCTACATCAAATTCTTCTTTTAGTTTTTTAACCTCTGTATCAGATAAAACTTCATATTTATAACCATGACTTAGATGTAATCTAATCTTATTAATTTCTTCAATACTTAATTCAAACGGGAAACCATACGTAGAATAAATAAAAAATAAGTTTTGTCCATTTAAAGGTAAGGTAATTTCGATAGGCTTTCCAAAAGAATCGTACTTATCCCAAAGAGCCATAGCCATTTTTTCTAATTCTTTCTGCCCTTCTTTTAATGTCTTTAGGAACTTTAATTCCTCATCACTTAAAACTTTAATGATTTCGTCTTTTTGATTGAAAATTTCTGGATAAACATCATTGTATTTTTTAGCAAAAACTTCTACTAGATGATGGGGCATTATTTGTATATTATTTTCATGACAATTAAAAACAGCTCTACGTATTAAGCGTCTTAACACATACCCTCTACTAGTATTAGAGGGTAATACTCCGTCACTAATCATCAATATAGCAGTACGGCTGTGGTCTGCTACAATTCTTGAAGCTTTTACATTTTTTTCATAAACCCAATTATCTTTTGGTGGTAAACCTTGAGGAAAAATTATACTCATGATAGCTTCGAACAAATCCGTTTCATATACACTTTCTTTTTTTTGGATGGAAGCTAGCAACCTTTCAAAACCCATTCCCGTATCAATCCCTAAAATATCTAATTTAGTTAAAGTAGCTTCTCCTCTATCTAATTTTTCTCTAGGACCATTACAGAAGTATTCATTAAAAACTATATTCCATGTTTCTACATCTTGCCCTGCACCATTTTTACAATATATTTCAGTCGTAGGACCACATGGTCCAGAGTCACCAGTAGGCCCCCAAAAAACATCAGCACCATCTTCTCTTATATCTTTAATACCCAGCTTAGTCCAAATATTTTTTGATTCTTCATCTCTTGGAACAACGTCTTTTAATCCTCTATAAAAAGTAACATAAGAAATCTCCAAACCAAGCTCTTCGGTAATAAATTGATGGGCATAGGTTATAGCTTTTTCTCTACCATAACCTCCAAAACTAAAATTTCCTAACATTTCTAAAAACGTACAGTGAGTTGCATCCCCCACTTCATCTATATCTCCCGTACGAACACATTTTTGAGCAGTTGTAATATTTTTTGAACCGAAATCTTTTTCGGCATCTTTTTCTCCAGTATAGTACGGTTTAAATTGCTGCATTCCAGCAGTAGTAAAAAGCACAGATGAATCATTTTGGGGGATCAAAGAAGAAGACGGACGTATCACATGTCCTTTTGATTTAAAAAACTCTAAAAACTTTCTCCTAATTGCATTTGAATCCATTTTGAAGTTAATTCTTAAGCGGGTCTACATCTTCGGAATATTTCCTGACTGGTTTTTCAAGAATATTAATTACAGTGAAAACAAAAAGCACTAAGATGGTAGTAAGAACAGCTAGACTATAAAAACCAAAACCAGCCGCCATACCAATACCTGCGGTTACCCAAAGCCCACCAGCTGTGGTAAGTCCAGACAAGCGAGAACCTTGGAAAATAATTGACCCAGCTCCAAGAAAACCAATACCTACAATAACTTGTGAAGCGATTCTTGTTGGGTCAAAACCATCTATCATTCCATACTTCACACCTATCATTTCGGAAATAATTATAAAAACAGCCGCACCTAGAGAAACTAGGGCATGAGTTTTCATTCCAGCTTCTTTGTGAACTAAAACTCTCTCAACACCAATACATAAACCAAGCCCAACTGCTGCGGTTAATTTTAAAATAATATCGCTATTTTGCACTAAAAATTGAGACATACAAAGATTATACAACTACTCCACCCCCTAGGCAAATATCTTTATAATAGACTACGCAAGACTGCCCAGATGCAACTAAAATGGGTTTAGCAAAAACAATCTCCGCTTTGGTTTTACTAACAATTTTGACTCTGCAAGACAAAAACTCGCCATGATAACGAATTTGCACGCTGTAATTTTTATCAGATTTTGGAGTGTGATTTATCCAATTAGTATCATCTATAAAAAATTTATTTTTCATGCCAAAATCAGGAATCTTGCTAGGTGAAACTATTAAAATATTTTTTTTAATATCTTTGCCAACTATGTAATAAGGTTTATCATTTGGGCTTTTTCTAGTGACAGTAAAACCATGCCTCTCTCCAAGAGTATGAAAAACCACTCCCTCATGATGCCCAACTACTTCCCCATTTTCTAAAACAACCTTTCCTTTTTTTTCTTTAATGTAGTGTTTTAAAAACTCTTTTAAATCTATCGCACCTAAAAAGCAAATACCTTGGCTATCTTTTTTTTTAGCAACTGGTAAATCAAACTTTGATGCTAGTTTGCGAACATCGCTTTTCTTTAAATGCCCAATAGGAAATAAAATTTTATTCAATTGTGCTGGTTTAAGCGTCCAAAGAAAATAACTCTGGTCTTTAGAGGGGTCCTGCCCTTTTACTAAATTATTTTTTATATTTTGAGCATAATGTCCTGTTGCTACATAATCCGCTCCCATGGAAATCGCTTTTTTAAGGAAGGCGCCAAACTTTACCTCTTTATTACACATCACATCTGGGTTCGGAGTCCTGCCTTTTTGATATTCGGCAATCATATAATCAGCAACTTCCTTTTTATATACGTCTTCTAAATCAAAAGTTAAAAATGGAATATCAAGATGAGCTGCCACACGCATTGCGTCACGACGCTCTTCTTCCTCATTGCATTCTAAAAAATCTGGGTGCCAAGTTTTTATAAAAACTCCTACCACTTCATACCCCTCTTTTTTTAAGAGCGCAGCTGAAACAGCGCTATCCACGCCTCCAGATATTCCAACAAAGACTGTCTTTTGCTTCATATTTAAAATCTATAGCTCCAGTAGCTTTTTGTAAAGCTCGTAGGTTGCTCGGGCATCTGACAAACCTGAATGCGCATGCTCGTTTTTTATGCCAAAACGCACACACATTTCTCGTAAAGAAAAATGAGTTATGTCTTTATCTTTATGAAATTTCGCCCAAGCGATGGAGATAGTATCTAATTTATGATAATGCATTAGGTTTGGAATGTTTGTTTTAGCAAAAGCCAACTCTAAAAAACCTGAGTCAAAAGCAACATTTTGCCCAACCATAATAAAATCTTTAGTTTTTTTAGAAAGTATTTTTAAGGCTTCTTCTAAACTATGAGCTTCTTCCCACTTAGCGGGGTCATAACGATTAATTTTTAAAGAGACAGGGTCAGCATCTTCTATATGTTCTGGCTTTATTTTCAATTCAAATTCTTCAATTACTTCCAAATCTGGCGTAGTTAACACACAACCAATTTCAATAATCTCATGCTTGGTTAAATTAAGCCCTGTGGTTTCTATGTCTATAAAAGCAAAGTTGTGTTTTCTCATGATTTTTTCTCAAATATTTATTTCAAATATTTATTTATATTTATTTTATGTTCTTCAAAACTCTTTGCGTAGTGAATGTTGCCATCTTTGTCGTGTATATAATACAAATAGCTTGATTTTTTAGGATATATGGCTGCATTAATGGCTTCCAGCCCTGGGTTACCTATAGGGGCATCAGGTAAACCTTTTTTGTCGTAGGTAACAGGCGCAGCATCGGCTTGAAGTGGCATACCTATCTCCATTCTTTTCCATAAAATTCCAGAGATGAAATCTCGGTCTGCATCACCTTTGGCTTCCCTTTCAATTATAGACGCCATGATTATAATGTCGTTTTCCGATTTTCCGGAAGCAACAATTTGCGAACGAATTGTAGAAACTTTTTTCTCAAAATTGCTATACATGGATTTTAAAACATCCTGCTCATCGTCCACAGAAAAGAAAAAGTAGGTATCTGGAAAAAGATAGCCTTCTCTCGCTTTAGCTAAAAAATTATTGGAATTAAATTTAGGTAATTTAGGAATGAAACTTTCCACAATTTCCGCACTATTAAAACCTTCCGGTATGGTAACTTTAATCGGGGCTAAATGATGTTCACCTTTTGAGATACGTCTAGCAACTTCAAAAACTGGCAGTTTGCGTTCAAATAAATAATCAGTTGGAATTAAACGTTTTTCACCGCCATACATCATCACAAAAACTTCAAAAATAACTCTGGAACGTATAACATCTTCATTTTTCAACTGTAAAGAAACACTTCGCAAACTTGCGCCTTCTTTAATGCTTACC